>CAZGMU010000547.1:0-2849 GCA_964526975.1 uncultured Planctomycetaceae bacterium | reverse complement strand
ATCTGCGTGTTTGACCCCAGGAACTTCGGGCATGGATCCAGGCGAAGCAGCGATGTTCACCGTGATGACCAACCAGATGATTACACTCGGAACGCAGATCGCGTCTGCTGGGAAAAATATGGCTCAGCAGTGTCGTCTGCAGGCCGACATGTCGAAACTCATGGCGACATTAAATGGTGCGAAGGCCACGGCGTGTGGAATTACAGTCAGCAAGTGTGCGTCAGCTTGTGAAACGGAGACCGAGCAGTACGAATACTACGCGAAACAATATGAGAGTAACCCCAATACGGCTGCGGCTGCCGAGCAATACCGTGCGGCGGCGAGAAAGACTCGCGCTGCGGGCCGAACTTGCAGTTCGTACTCTTCGCAGGTCTATGCGATGGGCATGGGGGCTATGCAGCACGGTGCCAATATCGTTCAGAACCAACAATGCGCGAAAGAGGCCGAGGCTTTGGCCAATATGCCGGTGCCAACGTTCTCGCCAATCGCGATGCCGAATCCGACAGACTGTACGGACCCGAACAATCAATCGTTTGCGTGTTTCTGTACGCGTGAAGTGAATAAGTCCTCACCAATGTGTGCGGGCTTCAATGGCGGTGGTCTTGCGGGTGGCGGTGCTTCGCCGACTGGTCCATCAAATGGAATCGGCTCAAGCGTTGCGACTCCGTTTCTTGGTACCGACACAGATGGTGATGGCATCGAAGACACTCCTGGCGGTCTTCAGCAAAAACAAAATGCTTCCAATGGCGATGGTTTTAGCCCCGGCGGCGGTAGCGCTCCCGGCGGCGGTGGTCTTGGAGGATTCGGCGGCGACGACGGCGGCATGGGTGCACCAGGTGATCCGCGTAGCGCGATCACCGGAACATCGGGCGGCACGGGCGGTGGCCTTGGAAGCGGCGGCGGTGGCGGCGGTGGACTTGCGCGCAACAACGGCGCTGCTGGCAAGGGCGGTGGCTTCATGGACAAGTTTAACCTCAAGCGCTTTCTGCCAGGTTCGAAATACAAAGCTCGTGGAATCGCTGGCATGAGTGTGAAATCGGTGGATGGGATCACTGGTCCAATGGGTCCTTCGATTTGGGAAAAGGCAACGCGCCAGTACCAAGAGCAGATTCAAAAGCAAAATGTGATTGTGGATCGATAAGGGGAAGTACGATGACTAAAACAAGTTTGCGAGTTTTCGCGATTTTGCCGGTGTTGGGATTGACCATGCAGGCACATGCGTTCACGGCCCCGACACCCACACCTGCGTCGTCCTCGACGGCGCCTCAGTACATCGTTCCGGGTCAGGGCGGTAATGCCGCAGAAGCGGGAAGAAGCACGAACACGATGCAGTTGCTTACCGCCGGTGTAAGCGGTGCCGCGGCCGGGATGTATGCTTCACGATGTAGTCCTTATTCTGTCTGGAATTGTGTGTTCGCTGGTATGGCGGCCATTGGGGCGGTACAGAGTCTTCAGTCAGCCAAGGGCGCTAAGAATGCGGGCATGCAGCTCTCCGGATTCGATCCGTCTCTCGATGTCGGAGCGGGTGGAGTTGGCGATGGAACCGCTGGTACCGGAACCGGAACGACGGGAACTGGTGGTCTTGACTCAACCATTCCTCAAGCTGTTGCGCGAGATCTGGCCCAGGTCAGAAACTCGCTTGAAAAAAGCGGTGTAAAGATGTCGCCCGATGGGAAATCGATGACAACTCCCGACGGTCGTACTTTTGATATGTCAAAGGGAGCCGGAAACTCCGAGCAAGACTTGATGGCGATGGGCTTTAGCCAGTCGGAAGCGGCTGCGGCTCTTGCGGATAGTCGTGCAATTGGAAAGAAAGTAGATGAGAAGTTCAAACAGATGTCTCAGCTTGCCGGAGCTGGGGGCGGCGGAGGTGGCCGAGCTGTGGCTGCTGCCGAAGGCGGCGGCGATCCGTTTGCTGGTTTTGACCCCTTTGCGCGTGAACGTGCAGCACGCAATCGTAAGAAAGCGAAGGTTTCCGGGCTTACGAAAAAGCTTGGTTCCGACAATATCGGTGTTGCTGGTGATGACATCTTCGAGATGGTCACTCGACGATACAAAGCGCGTGACGAACAGAATGCATTTTTAAAGGACTAGTTGGTCGCGCACGAGATGTGAAATCTCCGCGCCCGGCAGGGCGACGGAATTGATCAAAGGGGCTCTGAGAAGGGCCCCTTTTCCTATTACGGCAAAGGCCTTTTCTTTATCTAGAGCATCGAGCACGGCCTCATGACTTAAAGAGGCTTTCGCGGCATCGTTGCTCATAGGGCCTGCGAGAAGCTTTCCGCCGCCGTGTCGTTCGGTAAAGTGAAAGGGCTCGTCGGCGTATTTGGAAATCGTGGCGCGAAGTGCCTGCGCGATTGTCGTGTCGCGATGACGAACCGACAAGTAGGGAAGAGCTTCGGACGTCGCATGAAGGAAATCCGTTTGGTTTCCGGTCTCAAACCACATCAGGTCTTCGACATGGGCGCTCACGCGTTCTCCCGCTTGAATAGCTTTGATCAGGCCATCGTACAGCAGGTTGCTTTCGCCTTGATTCGGTAAAAAACGCAGAATGCGAGAATTGACGATCAGAACACCGACATAGTGGAGAGCGCCTGCCGCCTGTGGATACTTGCTCGCCTCTTTGCCGAATCCAAGCACCTTGGCCCCTAGAGAGTCGGTCTGATGCCATACACCACCGAATTTGCCACCAGCTTCCGGATGTCGCATGGTTAACAAGGTGGCGATCGCACCGGATTCTCGGTGATGTTTGGCAAGTCGATCGATTGTGCCTGGCGTGCGCGGGAGAATGACTTCGTCGGCGTTTGCAATGACAAGGTCTTCGTCTTCAGAAATATGTGAGCGTGCAA
>CAZGMU010000546.1:0-2850 GCA_964526975.1 uncultured Planctomycetaceae bacterium | reverse complement strand
CTGGCAACTCCGTTCTTTTCCAAGCCGCTGCCTCGTTCGGCAGATCGATTCGACTTCGATCATGTTGACGTTTCCGGCATGAGCGTCGAAGACGGGGCCGCCACGCTGTGTGCGGTGACAGTGAGCGCCGTCGTGAAAGCCGTGAAAACGATGCCTAAACCGCCCGCATCATTATGGGTCACCGGCGGCGGCGTGCATCACCCGGTTATTATGCGGATGCTGACGGATCACTTTGGCAAAGTGCAGAACGTCCGTCAATTGAACCTCAATCCAGACACGATGGAAGCGGAGTGCTTCGCGTGGCTAGCTGTTCGTCATACAAAAGGATTGCCCCTGACCATTCCCGAGACCACTGGATGCAATCGACCGGTTTGCGGCGGGGTGATGACTTGCTAAAAAGCTTTCCACTAAATTATTCTTGCATAGCCGCCAAGCGCCAAATAGTCGCCGCCCAGTCGCTTGCGGTTTAGCCTGCTTGGTGCCAAGTAACGAGAGTTCCGGCAAATTGTGGATCAGCCAAGCGCACACAACCCTCTAGTGGATCGGTCACAAGTCGTGCTTCATGCTTCACTTTGAACTTGTGAAGCCACTCGATAAGCTGCTGTTGTATTCGCCGGGATTGCACCAGGAAACCGCCGCCCAGGGCCAGTGAAATCGGGCCCTCGCTGCCGTCCATCAGGTCGGCGGTACGGGCGACTAACTCGGCCAGCTCGGTCGCCGCCCAATCGAGAATCGCCTCGGCTTTCTTATCGCCATGCTCGGCCGCAGTGACGACGAGCGGTGCCAACGAAGCAATGAATGAACGTGGATCGGAGCTGGTGTAAATCGCTTTGGTCAGCTCGGTGACCGACTTCACTTGGAACTCGCTCACGACGGCCTCGGTGAGCGAGTTTGGGTGCCAAACCGCTTCGCACTCCAAGTCGCGCAGAGCGTGCGACAAGGCACTCCGGCCAACGCTGTAGCCGCTCCCTTCGTCGCCCAGTAGATAACCCCAGCCACCGCAGCGTTTGGTGCGTCCATCGGCCGCGCGGCCAAAAGCGATCGAACCCGTGCCGGCGATCAACGCGATACCGCAGCAATCGGGGGTGCCGCCGGCCAGGATAGGCAATACATCGGAGACGATCGCAACTTGATCGACGTGGAAGGTATCGTGTGCCCAGTGAACGAACTGTTGGCTGATTTGCGGATTGGCCGCGCCGGCGATTGAAAGGACGAGCCGCGAAATGTGTCCCGAACCGCATTGGGCAGCATTCCGAGCATCGTCGATCGAGCTGCCGATGGCCCGAGTCGCCTCGGCAAAGCCGACGCTGAATGGGTTCCCGGCGGTGTCGTGACCGCGTCCGAGTATGTCCTGCGGAGCGTTGGCGTCGACTACGCAGGCGGCAGTTTTGGTGCCGCCTGTGTCGACGGCGACGAGTAGTTCAATCCCGGCCAACTCTGCCGCCGATTTCGTTACGCCGCTCTTACTCGACATGGGCCCTAGCACGACGTGGCGTTAATGATTGGCGTGGTGGTTGTTGAGATGCCCCTTAAGAGCCGTCTTCAAATGCCCTTGCGAGGCCGAAAGCAGCTCTCGAGCTTCGTGAGGCGAATAACCGGTATAGTGCCGCACGATAGCGGTTTTCACTTCGCCGCCCGAATCTTGTAACAGATGTTCGGATTCATTCTCCGTCAGATTTGTAACCGCTTTTACAATCCGGCGAGCCCGATCGGCCAGCTTGATGTTTGTGGCTCGTAGATCGACCATGAGGTTTCCGTATGTTTTACCGAGGCGGATCATGGCCCCCGTGGTAAGCATATTGAGAACCATTTTCGTCGCAGTGCCTGCTTTCATCCGAGTCGAACCGCTGACCACCTCAGGGCCCACGACCGGCGCAATGCAAATATCGCAGCGAGTCGCGATTTTCGAATCGCGGTTGCAACTTAAGCCGATCGCATAGGCACCGATGCTTTGAGCATACTCCAAACCGCCTATTACGTAGGGCGTGCGGCCGCTGGTGGCAATGCCGCAGACGACGTCGCCATCCGTGAGCCGGATGTTTTTCATGTCTTCGACGGCCAGTTCCGGGCGGTCTTCCGCACCTTCGACGGCCGTGGTCAGGGCGCTATAGCCGCCGGCAATGACGCCCACGACCTGCGACGGATGGGTATTGAACGTCGGCGGGCACTCGACGGCATCGAGCACACCCAACCGGCCAGAAGTGCCGGCGCCGAAATAAATCAGGCGGCCGCCGCGGCCAATCCGCTCGGCAATGACGTCGATCGCCTGAGCGATGAGATCCGCTTCCAAGGCCACTGCGGCAGCAACCTTGGCATCTTCAGAATTAATGAGCTGCACAATTTCCAGTGCGCTCAGCCCATCAAGATCTTCTGAAGCAGGATTACGTGCTTCCGTGGTTAAATGCTCGAGCATGGATGTAAATGACTGTTCCTAATAAAACAGGCGGCGACGCCTTATTAGCCTTATTAGCACTTCATTTTACGCAGCCCTGGTTTTACAAAGTAGTCGAGTTGCGCAAAATAGATACAGAACTGCGCTGGCCGGACTATTGGGTAAGACAGCATGATTTAAGGTGAAGTTTCGACTTGGTTTCCCCGCGGGTTTTCTCTGAAACTCGCAACTCTCTTTGCGGAAAAACGCGAGTCTTGGAGTCTCGCTGGTGTGTTTTTACTACCTGCCGACATCCCGATTGCCATTGGCACGTTCGACGCCCTGATTGTCGTCGTCTACCTCATCGCTACGACCCTCCTAGGCATTTGGCTGGGACGTGGGCAGAAGAATAACCGGGATTATTTCCTGGCTGGGCACAAGCTGCCGACATGGTCGCTGCTGCTCTCGATCGTGGCGAC
>CAZGMU010000545.1:0-2861 GCA_964526975.1 uncultured Planctomycetaceae bacterium | reverse complement strand
AAGCGTGTCGCGCGGGTACCGTTCGATGATTTCTTAAGCAGTGTTCGTGAGACGCCGGAGTCGAATTCGCTGTTGCGAGCGTTTGTAAGAACTGTTTTCGAGTAACCTCGCTCCCACGCTCCGCGTGGGGACGAGGTTATGCGTTGTCATCTTCTGCGGTTTCCATTCCCAGTTGCCGCATCTTTCGGTAGAGGTTGGAGCGATGGACGCCGAGGTTTTTGGCGGCCTGGCTGACGTTTCCCCGGGCGGCGTCGATCGCTTGCTGGATGTGTTTACGCTGGAACTCGTGAGTTGCCTCGTTGAGATTGAGGCCGCTGCCCATCGCGATCGAGGCATCGGCGGGCGATAGAATGAAGGCAAGGTCTTCCACTTCGATTCGATCTCCGCTGGTGAGATAGGAGAGCCGCTCCATCAGGTTTCGCAGCTCGCGGACATTGCCAGGCCAGGCGTGGCTTTCAAGCCGTTTGCGGGCGGCTGCGGAGAACTTTGGCGCTCGCCGGCCGGCCCGCTTGCTGAATTCACGCAAGAAGTGCTCGGCCAGCAGCATGACATCGTCGCCGCGCGCTCGCAGAGGTGGCAACTCGATCGTTACGACATTGAGCCGAAAATACAGGTCTTCGCGGAATCGCTTCGCGCGAACGAGATCGGTCAGTTTTTGATTGGTGGCTGCGAGCACGCGAACATCGGTGTGGATGGGTCGACTGCCGCCGATGCGCATGACCGTTTTATCTTCCAGCACGCGAAGCAGCTTCGCCTGACCCGCGAGGCTCATGTCGCCGATTTCGTCGAGGAGGAGTGTGCCACCGGAGGCCAATTCGAACTTTCCGGAGCGGCTTTCGTGGGCGTCGGTGAATGCTCCTTTTTCGTGGCCAAACAGTTCGCTCTCGAGAAGCGTCTCGGTGATCGCAGCGCAATTGACGGCGATGAAGGGGTGCTTGCGACGCCGACTCCCGAAGTGAATGGCTCGCGAAACCACTTCTTTGCCAGTACCGTTTTCCCCCAAGAGCAGCACCGCGAGATCGGTATCAGCCACGCGACGGGCCGTGGCACGTACTGCCTCAATCGGCGCGCTTTCACCGACGAGCATTACGTCCTGGGCCGCCTGATCGACCATTTTTTCTTGACGCGTGACCAGCTCGGCAAACTGTTGAGTGTTTTCGAGAGCGACGGCCGCATAGGAAGCGAGTTCGACTAAACCGCGTTGATCCTCATTGGTAAAAATGCCGGATCGTTTATTGAGCAGCTCGAACGCGCCGAGTCGGTCGCCTTCTGGGGAATTAACGGGTACGCAGAGCAGAGTCTTCGTGCGATAACCGGTTTGTTTGTCCACGGCCCGGTCGATTTCCTGCTCGTCGACTTCGCTATTCACTCGACGCGGTTCGCCCGTTTGAATCACCTGGCCGACGATCCCGGCGTCGTCAGGGAGCCGCAGCTCGCCGCTCTGAATTCCCAAGGCGGGCCGACCCACGACAATCTTGTTGGGCCTGTCCCAGAGAAAGATGCTCGCGCGCTCGGCGTTGAATAGTCGCGTCGCTGCTTCGGCCATACGAACGAGGAGCGTGTGCATATCGTTCGTCTGGTGCCACTCGTTCGTAATGTTGAGGATAGTCTGCAGCCGCTCGACACGAGCGGACGTGCGAGCTCTGTGTTCGACAATCGCGAACGCTTCGGAAAGCCGATTGACGATTGCCGTGAGGCGGGGCTCTGGGCACATGCTACGCACCAGAAGCACGTACTCTGCTTCGGGCGCGGTTGTGTGGCGAATTGCTCCGCCCAGTGGGCAGGCTAGCCAGCCGGCATCGCCTACCGTGTGCCCTTGCTCCAGAGAATCGGCGGCGAGTTCCAAAGGGACGTCAGATCGGGGGGTGCCGCGGACCGCATCTACCGACCAATGGGGAGGCGTTGCCCGGACGTACGCGGCTGCGTCGGCGTCCGTTGCCGACACAACGAGCTCGAGAGTCGTCGCGAGCAGCTCAGCAACTTCCTTAACCTCGCTAGACAGGTGGAGCAGGTTCGGTACGATGTCTGGCATTGGCATTGAGTTCGTAACGGGTCTGTGATCAGTCTTGGGCGTTTTGATACGACTGAGGATGTGCAGAAACCCTGCAAATAGTGCATGACTGACTTGGGTGCTATCAATTTTGCGACAGCCGCTTGTTGTCCAAATGATACACTGTGCAGGTAGCCCGGCAACACTGGAGGCGTTGGATGCAACCACTATTCGAGAATAAAAAAGGCCTGATCACGGGCGTTTTCAACAAGCAGTCGATCGCGTGGGCGATTGCCGAGCTCATTTTAGAGCAAGGGGGGACCTGCGGATTTTCGTACATGCCCGACAAGCCGGATGATGAGCGGAAAAAAAACCTGGGTCGCGTTACGAAGCTGACCGAGGGCAATCCGCGAGCGGCGTTTCTGCACCCGATGGATGTGACCAACGACGAGCAAATTGCTGAGCTGATGAAGGCGGCGCACAGCAAGCTGGGCAAGCTTGATTTCCTGCTCCACTCGATTGCTTTCGCACTGCCGGATGATTTGAAGCGTGACACGATCGAAACCAGTCGCGCCGGTTTCAAGCTGGCGATGGAGATCAGTGCCTACAGTTTGATCGCGCTGGCGAACGCCGCACGCGATATTTTGAACGACGGCGCGAGCATCCTGACGCTCACATATTACGGCGGCGAACGACCGGTGCCGGGTTACAACGTGATGGGCATCTGCAAGGCGGCGCTCGATTCAGCGGTGAAGTATCTGGCCTACGACCTGGGCCCGCGCGGGATTCGCGTGAATGCGCTCAGCCCTGGTCCTCTGCAAACGATCTCCGGACGCGGGGCCGGTGTCGACGAGATGCTGGGTCTCTACGA
>CAZGMU010000544.1:0-2863 GCA_964526975.1 uncultured Planctomycetaceae bacterium | reverse complement strand
CGTCATGATTTCCTGGCAAGATGCCAACGCCTATTGCACGTGGCTGTCAAAGAAGTCGAATCAGCTATATCGCTTGCCGACGGAAGCGGAATGGGAATATGCGTGCCGCAATCAGCCAGATATCTTCGCCAACGCCAAAGATGCCCCGGAAGAATGGTGCTTCGATTGGTACGGGCCTTATACGGCTAATACCGTCGAGGACCCAGTTGGCCATGCTGTGGGAGATACTCGCGTGGTTCGCGGAGGAAACTACCGCGCGGTCGATGGTCGTGTTTCTCCAACCAATCGGTTAGCCAACATTCCAGAGGATAGAAATCGGCTTATCAGCTTCCGCGTTGTAAAAAGCGCAGCACCCAAAGGGATCCCACTTACGAACCGCTCAACTCCTCGCTGGGCAGAGGATGTTAGCCATAAAAAGCACGATTGGCGGCCGCCAGTCGATATGTCGCAGCCGTACTTTGCCGAGCCAATCAAGTATGTCAACATACCGAATCGCTTGCGCAACGGTCCGTTGTATATTGAGCACAATCATGACCCGGCGATAACCTTCTGCCCCAACGGCGACTTATTGGCGATTTGGTATTCAACGCGCACCGAGCCAGGGCGCGAGTTGTCGCTTGCCGCGGCAAGGTTTCGCATCGGTGCATCCGCCTGGGACGAAGCAGGCCTGTTTTGGGATGTGGCAGATCGAAATGACCACGCCCCCGCGCTTTGGGCAAATGACGAAGGCCTGCTCTATCACTTCAATGGATTGGCGACTTCAGAAGGTTGGGACGACCTTGCCGTTATTATGCGGACGAGCTCGGACGATGGTTGCACCTGGACAGCACCCCGACTCATCAGCCCCGAACATCGTTATCGCAATCAACCGATTGCCAGCGTGTTTGGCGGACCAAAGCAAGAAATTTACTTGCCATGCGATGCGGTTCCTGGCGGAGCAGGGGGTACAGCGTTGCATATCAGCAGAGACAACGGCCAATCTTGGACCGATCCTGGGCTTGGCAAGCCCATTCCAAATTTCGTAGTGGGCAAAACCGGGGTATTCACGCCGGTGTCGCCAGATGCTCGGACGGCAAGTTGATTGCGCTGGGCCGGGGCAACCCAATCAATAAACACATGCCCAAAAGTGTCTCGCTAGATGATGGCGTCACGTGGACTTATTCTGCATCGCCATTTCCACCTATTGGCAGCGGGCAACGCGCCGTACTGCGACGACTTCGTGAAGGACCGTTGCTGTTCATTTCGTTTATGCCCCACGGTCAGTTCCGCGACGCCAATGGCCACGAGCACACCGGACACGGCATGTTTGTCGCCCTCAGCGAGGATAATGGTCACACATGGCCGGTGCAAAAGTTGCTAACCGACGGGAAACCGAGAACGCTAGATGGACTGGGATGGACGGCTTCCTTCCAAATGGATGCTACACACGCCGAACCCAAGGGTTACCTTACGGCTGTCCAAACCCCCGATGAAATCATTCACCTGATTAGTAGCGGGGTGCATTATCGATTCAATCTGGCGTGGTTAAGAACGCCACCGAAACCTTGAACAAACGAAAAAAGCGAAGCCTTGTCATGGCAGCGTTCGTGTACCGCTTCGTATTGCTCCTAACGACGATCGGCATCGCCCTGGAATGCCAGCGAACCTGCCAATCTACCGATTCGAATATGCTCAATACGGTTGAAGCTACCGAAACGCAAGTGACCACGCAGCCCCGTGGGCACATCCTCACCAATACCAATGTTTGGTCACCAGACGGCAAATGGATCGTCTACGATACACGTTCAGATGCCGCAGGTGAACAATTCGACGGGTCCACCATCGAAATCGTAAACGTCGAAACAGGCGAGGTTCGCGAAATCTATCGCTCGCGCAATGGCGCCCACTGCGGAGTCGCTACATTCAGTCCGCGAGATGGCCGCGTCGTATTCATTCTTGGTCCAGAGACGCCAACGAAGGATTGGCAATATGGCCCCTACCACCGACAAGGCGTGATCGTGGATATCGAACAGCCACGAAAAGTTACCTTGCTCGACGCTCGCGATATCACGCCGCCATTCACTCCGGGCGCACTGCGCGGAGGAACCCATGTGCATGTGTTCGACGCAGACGGACAGTGGGTCAGTTTTACCTACGAAGATCATGTATTGGCGTCGTTGGACGCTGTCCGACCGAATGGAACGTACGATCACAACCAAAGAAATGTCGGCATCAGCATACCCGGAAAGCCCGTTCACCTATCGCACGTCGGGCCTCGAAACCACGATGGCTCGACTTTTTCGGTCATCGCCACCCGAACCACAAATAATCCTCAGCCTGGCTCCGATGAAATTTCGCGTGCCTGCGAGGAAGGCTGGGTTGGCACGCATGGTTACCTCCGCCCTGATGGCTCACGTCAACTTCGCGCGATCGCATTTCAAGGCACCGCTCTCGCGCCGAGTGGCAAGCCGATTGTGGAAGTATTTATCGTCGACTTACCCGACGACGCAACTCAAGCAGACAATGCGCCGCTCGAGGGCACAGCAACCACTCGCCCGGCCCCGCCGCGCGGCGCCATGCAGCGCCGATTAACTCACACAGAAGATCGCCCTTATCCGGGAATACAAGGTCCACGGCATTGGCTGCGAAGCTCGCCGGATGGATCATGCATCGCGTTTCTGATGCGCGACGACCATGGCATCGCACAAATTTGGACTATCTCCCCAAACGGAGGAGCACCCACGCAACTTACCCACAACTCGTTCGAGGTAGCCTCCGCCTTCAGTTGGAGCCCCGATGGGAAAGCAATCGCCTACATCGGCGACAATAGCGTATTTACATCCGACGCGCAAACTGGTGAGTCAACGCGCCTGACAGCGCCAAC
>CAZGMU010000543.1:0-2875 GCA_964526975.1 uncultured Planctomycetaceae bacterium | reverse complement strand
ATGGTTGCCGGATTGAAACTCTCAACCCTCAACCATCAACACTAAACCTTTCACTACCAACTCGCGTTGCGGACGCCGGGGATCAAGCCCTGGTCCGCCAATTTTCGGAAGCAAATGCGACAAATGCCAAACTTCTTGTACACCGCTCGCGGCCGGCCACACAATTGACAACGGTTCTCGCGACGCGTGCTGAACTTTGGCGTTCGTTTCGCTTTGGCAATCTTCGATTTGCTAGCCACCGCGGTGGGTTCCTTGTTTTAGCTATCGGCTTTCGGCTTTCGGCTTTCGGCCAGATATGTTCGCTTATCGGACTGTATTGTTTTGCTTTGGCCGACAGCCGATAGCCGACAGCCGACAGCGTCTTTTACTTTTACGCTTCCGTGTCTTCGCGGCGGAACGGCAAGCCAAAGGCCCGCAGCATTTCGCGCGATTCGTCATCGGTACTGGACTTCGTGCAGATCGTGATATTCATACCCTGCACGTTCGTGTATTTGTCTGGGTTGATCTCGGGAAACACGAGTTGTTCGTTAAGGCCCAGGCTGTAGTTGCCGTGACCGTCGAAAGCATCTGGATTGAGGCCGCGGAAGTCGCGCACGCGCGGCAGCGCGAGCGAAATCAAGCGGTCGAGAAACTCGTACATCCGAGCACGGCGAAGGGTGACTTTGCAGCCGATATCCAACCCTTCACGCAGGCGGAACGAAGCAATGCTTTTCCGCGCCTTGCAGCGAACCGGCTTCTGACCCGTGATTTCACCGAGAGCAGCCGTCGCTTCTTCCATGTGCTTCTTGTCCGTAACGGCGCTTCCGACACCCATACTGACCACGATCTTGTCGAGCCGCGGCAACGCCAAGCGATTCTCGCGACCCAGCTTCTCTTTCAATTGAAAGAGAATCTGCTCTTCGTAGACCGTTTGCAAACGGGGAGTCGGCGCCGAGCCGGCTTTCTCTTCGGATTTTTCTTTTTTCTTGGCCATCGTATTTATTCAGGGCACGACTTGGTTTACTTCTTGCCGGCCTTTGCTGTTTTGGCCGCTGATGCGGAATGGGCTTTCTTGGCCGGAGCGATCTGGCCGGCGCTGGCGTTGCACTTCTTGCAGAAGCGCTCCTTGCTACCGTCGTCGAGAAAACGCGCGCCCAAGCGGGTCGCCGCGCCACACGACTGACAGACGTACTTCACATTGGAAAGTTGAACCGGCATTTCCTTGCTCAACACGCCACCTTGCGGGTACTTCTGGCTGCGGCGGATATGCTTCTTAACGCGGTTCACGCCCTCGACCACGGCCTTGCCGGTCGAGCGATCCACCTTCAGGACCTTGCTCTTCTGGCCGCGGTCGTTGCCCGCGATTACTTCAACTGTGTCACCAGTGCGAATTAACATTGCTATCAGCTTTCGGCTGTCAGCTTTCGGCCAGAACCGCCATCGGATTTTACCGATGGCCGACAGCCGATAGCCGACAGCTATTTAAACTACTTCACTTGCCAGGCTGACGATCTTCATAAATTTGCGATCTCGCAACTCTCGGGCAACAGCGCCAAAAATGCGCGTGCCACGTGGGTTGCGATCGTTGTCGATCAACACCACCGCGTTGGAATCAAACCGAACATAGCTGCCATCCGGCCGCCTCGTCGGCGCCTTGGTTCGAACGATCACGCCCCGAACCACGGCCTTCTTCTTGACATCGCTCGTCGGGAGCGTGTTTTTGACACTGCAGATAATCACGTCGCCCAGGCCTGCCACCCGGCGCCGGCTACCGCCGAGCACCTTGATGCACATCACCTCTTTGGCGCCGGTATTATCGGCAACCGTCAATCTGCTCTGCATTTGGATCATGTCAAAAGCTTTCGGCTTTCGGCTGTCGGCTTTCGGCTAGAGCTGACGGCTTCTTTAGCCGACAGTCGACAGCCGATGGCTGACAGCCTCTTCACTTTGTCTCACCAGTTTCGGTCTGCTTCATTTCGGCGGCGGCTCGCATGGCCGCAATGTCGACCTGCTGCGAACGCGAGACGATCCGCAGAAGATCCCAGCGCTTCAACTTCGACTTCGGCGGCGCTTCGATGATCTCGACCGTATCTCCTTCGTGAGACTCGTTGTTTTCATCGTGGACATGGCACACCGTGCGACGACGCATGAACTTGCCGTAGCGCTTGTGCTTGACCAGGCGGTCAATCTCAACACGGCGCGACTTGTTCATCTTGTCGCTGGTGACCACGCCAATAAGTTGTCGTTTGGGCATATTGTTAAGCCTTTAGCCGTCCGCCTTCAGCTCTCAGCCAAACTGATGGCTGACGGCCGATGGCTGATGGCTTTCATGTTGCGGCTGCTTTCTTCGCGCGCTGGGTTTGTACTGTCTTGATTCGTGCCACGAGTCGGCGATTGCGACGAAGCTCGCTGGGAGCGTCGAGACGCTCGGTCTGCTGCTTGATGCGCAGGCGGAACAAATTCTCGTTCGCTTCCTTGAGCGTCAGCCCAAGCTGCTCATCGCTCATGTCGCGTAGTTCAATTGCTTTTGCCATATGTAGTCGTAGGGCGTAAGGCTTAAGGCATAAGTACCAACTGTGATCTACTTACGACTCACTACTTACGACTTACACCTTTCTTAACCGTGTCTCTTCACCATGCGGACGCGAATCGGCATCTTGTGAGCCAAGCGCGCCAGGCACATCTTGGCTGCCGCTTCGCTCACGCCGCCCAATTCATACAGGACGGTACCCGGACGAATCACGGCCGCCCAAAACTCCGGCTCACCCTTACCCTTACCCATCCGGGTTTCGAGCGGGATCGATGTGATCGACTTGTGCGGGAATACGCGAACGTAGAGCCGCCCTTCGCCGCGGATGTATTGCGTAGCCGCAATACGTCCGGCTTCAATCGTCTG
>CAZGMU010000542.1:0-2891 GCA_964526975.1 uncultured Planctomycetaceae bacterium | reverse complement strand
TTCATTATCAATGAAAGTATCAATAAGTGGATGTGATGACCTTTTATTGATTCATTTGCGCGACCAGCCAAAGTCGCCATTATGACCTCGTGTCAATCGTCGAGAACCAAGACGCCAAGCCGGCTCTAAATGCCGGCGCTGTATCCTGATTCCCCTGTTTGTCCAGATGGGCGGATACAATCTGGACTCAAGGCTAAACTTAATATTTAATCGAGGGTGTCCGGGAACTCAGGGCGTGCCACCCATGCGTTTGAATTCCCGGACGTCCTCATTTGATCTCCCGCACATAACGCAGAAACTTCGCGTCGAACAATTTCAAATCAGTGCCGAAAATCGCCTGGAAATCGGCCAGTCGTTCGACCGCCGGGTAATCGCTGAACATCGGACGCTGTGCTGTTTTTTCCAGGTAAGCGGCGTACAGCTTGGGTTGCGTCTCGCTCAGATAGAACGACAGTGCCCAACCCTCTGCGTACGCTCCATCCGGGTCGGTACGAAACGCATCATCCGTGGTCAGTAGCCGCATGAGCGCCCCAGGCGAGCGGCGAGTAGCCGCGTACTTCTTGAAACCATCAAGACGTCCACGATTGATGCGATCGGCCTGGGTATGATCGTACCGCTCGCTCCATACGCCCGGCGCTTCGAACATCGTGGCCAGCCCTTCGACCAGCCAGCGTGGCGGATCGGCGAATCGGCGATGAATGCCCATGTTGAACGCCGCCTGGTGCGTGGCCTCGTGGACGATCGTCGCCTCGTTCTCCGACCAATCGGCTTTGGCCTTGTCCCCAGTCTCGTCAAACAGAAACACGCGGTTCGATAGCCAATCGTAGTGACCAAGCGTATTCGGATGGAGCGGCGTGCCGCTGGCCGCGGCGTATTGGAAGTACTCCGCCCGATCGCGAAACGCCACCGCCACAATCGGGTAGGCCGGGTCCTGGATCGGAAAGCCGCGAATCCGAAAATAATGTCCCAATCGATTATACAGGTCCTCGAATCGATTGGCCCACACATCGCGTTGGCCACGAGGATGAACCACCACGTAGTGGCGTGTCAGCGTCACTTCAAAGCGATTGTCGAACTCCTGCCGGAGCATCTCACGCATTTCGCCGGCCGAGTATGGAGCAAAGCTTGGCCCCGTTTTCACGGCCTCTTTGGCATCCTTGGGATTAAATTCACGCATCCAGCCGTCGCGGCCAAGCAACCACATATGCTGCGAGGTCCAATTGAGCGGCTTGCCCTCGATCAGTTTCCCATCGACCCGCGCGCGAAACATGAACTCGGCCGCCAAAACGAAATTTGGCGCCGTGAAGAACAATGCCAAGCCGACTACTGCGTGGAAAAGATGATTTTTCAACGTTGACCTCGTAAGTGTTACGGCGAAACGAATGCGATTTCTTCCGCAACCGCCCTACCTCAAGCCTAGCTCACAGACAGGTCCTACTCGCGGCAGACATTTTCGCGGCGGAACGGTAAAATAAGGCTTGGAAAGGACTGTCTATGCGAATCTGTTGGTTGGCGTTTATGTTTCTGCAACTTGTTGTGATGGCGGTACGGGCAGAGGAAAAACAGCCGGGTCCGCCTGAAGCAGAAGCCCCGTTCGCCCAACAAATCCATCAATTGATCGAGCAATTGAGCGGCGATGAGGCCGCTAAACGCGACGCGGCGACGGAGAAACTCTTGGAACTGGCAGGCACATCTGCCCAGGACATCGACCATTTTCTGAACTCCCTGCCGAAAGAAGATGAGCCATTGCCGAAAGATGTGCGCCAACGCCTCGCGCGGATTCGCATGCAGGTCGAGAAGCGGGCCGCGAAAACAATGACCGTGGCCACGACCGTCACGCTCGCCGCCAAGGACATGCCACTGGCAGAGGTGCTTGCGGCGATCGAAAAGCAAACAGGCAACCGATTGAGCGACAGTCGAGAACAACAAAACGAGCGGGCAAGCGCCAAGAGTCCTCGCATTACAATCGATCTCAAAAGCGAAGGCTTTTGGTCCGCCGTCGATCAAATCCTCGACCAGGCCGGATTGGGAATCGATAGCGAAGGCGACGACAGCGCGCTCGCGATCATCACTCGTAATCCGCACGAAAACCCCCGCCTCGCGCGAGCCACGTACGAAGGCCTGTTTCGTCTCGACGTGACCGATGTGCAAGCCGAGCGCAGCCTGCGACAACCGCAGCAGAAGTCGCTGAAACTGCAACTGGAGGTCGCCTGGGAGCCGCGTCTGCACCCCATCGCACTCTCCCATCCGACTGCCGATCTTTGGGCGACGACCAACACTGGCCGCACGCTTGTTACGTCGTATCCGCAACTACGCATGGATGTCGAGGTGCCCAGCGGCGCCCAGGCGGCCGACATCACGTTGCCGTTCGATTTGCCCCCACGGGAAGCGAAATCGGTCACGGCCCTGCACGGTAAATTACATGCGATCGTGCCAAGTCGAATCGTCAAGTTTCGATTCGATGATTTGGCCAAAGCGGCCGGCAAGACCCAAAACATCGGGGGCGTGCAAGTGTCGATCGACGAGGTGCGCAAGAACAACGCCGTCTGGGAAATCCACATGCGATTCGCCTTCGATGAGGAAAGCGATGCCCTCCAGTTGCATCGATCGTGGGTGTTTCAAAATCAATCCTACCTCCTCAACAAGGAAGGCCAGCAGATCGACAATGGCGGTTTGGAGACCACGCGACAAGCCAAGAACGAAGTGGGCATTGCCTATGTGTTTGATGTACCCACGCTCGACGGCATGACCTGGGTTTACGAAACGCCGGCTGGAATCGTCGACTTGGAGGTCGAGTACGAGATCAAAAACATCGAGCTACCGTGAAACGAGTGGACAACAGTCTAAGTTCAACTTTTGCAGTTTTTAGGGAACCACGAAAAGCACGGAAT
>CAZGMU010000541.1:0-2895 GCA_964526975.1 uncultured Planctomycetaceae bacterium | reverse complement strand
ACTCGCGCCCCCAACGACACCGATTGGCGCGCCCGACCCTTCCTCTTTCACCGCCAGTTGGCCTGCCATCCAAGCCGCGATCGATCACAAAGACCTGAAGCAAGCCCACCAACTCCTCTCCAAATGGCACAACAATGAAACACTCAGCCCGACCGATACACAAAAAGTCGAAACGCTTCTCAGCCAACTCGCCGGCACGGTAATCTACTCGACCGAGCACCAACTCGAGCCCGCTCGCACCGTGAAGCAGGGCGAGACACTCGACTCGATCGCTAAAGAGTACAACGTCACGCCGCAACTCCTGGCCAAGATCAACGGCATCCAAAACCCAAACCAGTTGCAGCCCGGCCAGCAGTTGAAGGTGATGCGAGGTCCGTTCTCCGCCGTGATCGACTTGCGGCGCAACGAGTTGATGCTTTCGTTGGGAGATCGTTACGCGGGCAAGTTCCACATTGCGAGCCCGCCAAACGCGACATTCACCGACGGCCAATGGCTTGTCGACCAAAAGCTGCCCGCGGCGGCATCCACGACTAGCCCTAGCGCCTACGCGACAACGCCGCCTGCTGCCGAGCGCGCGATTGTCCTTCGCAGCGCCGCTACTGGTGATTCTGCAACCCTGCTTATTGCGGGCGGGTCCCCGATAGGCTTCGCCGCCAGTCCACCTGCCCTCCGTGTTTCACCACAAGACGCCGAAGAAATCGCCGACATCCTCTCCGTCGGCTCCCGCGTCACTGTTCGTAAATGAGACAGGGTCCGTTGTCAGTGGTCCGTAGTCCGTTGTAACTTGTCGTGGACCAAGTAGTCTGACACCCGACACCCGACACCTGACACCTTCCCATGTACGATCGCGCAGCACTCCAGCAACTCATCCGTGACAAAGCACTCAAGTTCGGCGACTTCACCCTCGCCTCGGGCAAGCAAGCCAGGTTCTACCTCGACTGCCGCCAGATTACGCTCGACTCGCAAGGCGCTCGGCTGATTGGCGAAGGCATGCTCGCGCTGATGGAAGACAACCTGCCCGCGCTCGTCGGCGGCATGGCCATCGGCGCCGATCCGATCACCGCCGCCATCCTCACACTCGCCGGCATCCGCAATCTCCCCCTGCGCGGCGTCATGGTCCGCAAGGAACCCAAGCAACATGGCACCGGCAAGTTGGTCGAAGGACCATTTCAGCCGGGCGAATCGATCGTCATCGTCGAAGACGTCGTCACCACCGGCGGCTCGAGCCTCAAAGCCATCGAACACTGCGAAGCCGCCGGTCTCAAGGTCGAACGAGTCCTCGCCATCATCGACCGCCTCGAAGGCGGCCACGAAGCATTTGCCGCCCGTGGTTACGAACTCACAACCCTTTTCACGATCGCAGACTTCGGAATCTCCCCATCCATTTAGCCCCCGTCCATCCATTTAGCCCCCGGTCATTGACCGGGGGCTAACTACGAGCATGGAAACCTCCCTCCACCGCCAACTAAAAGAACGCTACGCCGCCACCGGCGGCCTCGTCGAGCAACGCCTCGGCCGCTTCCGCATCGACGTCATTCGCGGCCACCAGCTCATCGAAATCCAATGCGCCTCGCTCTCAGCCATCCGCGACAAAATCAAAACGCTCCTCGCGAAGCACGAAGTTCTCGTCGTTAAGCCAATCGTCATCCGCAAGCACCTGGTGAAGCGCCAGCGCGAGGATGGCGAAGTCATCTCGCGCCGTCGCAGTCCGAAGCAGCGTTCCCTCCTCGACGTGTTCGAAGAACTGGTTCACTTCACGCGAGTCTTTCCCCACAAACGCCTGACGCTCGAAGTGCTGCTAATTGAAATCGAAGAGTGGCGCTACCCCGGCCACGGCCGACGCCGCCGGTATCGCGACAACGACCATGAGGTCGAGGACCAGCATTTGGTGGAAGTTCACGGAGTCCACGAATTCCGTTCATCCAAGCAATTCCACACCGGTCACATCGCCGACGGCCTCAAAGTCGACCGCTGGATCGCCCAGCGCATGGCCTACTGCCTCCGCCACACCGGGGCCCTCAAGCAAGTCGGCAAACAAGGCGGCGC
The DNA here is from genome assembly GCA_964526975.1 of uncultured Planctomycetaceae bacterium. Taxonomy (GTDB): domain Bacteria; phylum Planctomycetota; class Planctomycetia; order Pirellulales; family Lacipirellulaceae; genus JABDGM01. Next base: position 849 of record CAZGMU010000541.1, on the reverse strand, counting down.
CTGGCTCTACGAACAGAAACGCCGAAAAGCCGCGTGACTTTCTCCACGCCCTCGGTTAGCTTGGGAGAACCATAGGCATTCTGTTTAGACCACTAATCTCCACTAATCGTCGCTAATCCAGATTAGTGTTCGATTAGCGAAGATTAGCGGTCCAAAGTTCTTCTGTTTCATCGACAACGGTTGGAGTCAAAATGCACGTACTTCAAGATAGAAACATCGGCTTGCACAAACTTGCATTAGCTATTCTCGCCTCCATCTGTTTTTCATCGCTCGCCCAAGCCGAAGCCGCCGATTCCAAATCCGCGTCTCATCCTCCCAATGTCGTCATCATCTTCATCGACGACATGGGCTACGCCGACATCGGCCCCTTCGGCGCGACCGCCTACAAAACGCCCCACCTCGACCAGATGGCCAAGGAAGGTCGTATCTTTACCGACTTCCATTCTGCCACGGGCGTCTGCTCTGCCTCGCGCGCCGGCCTCATGACCGGCTGCTATCCCGAGCGCGTCAGTATCCTCGGCGCGCTCAACGCCGGAGCGAAGCATGGCATCAACGACAACGAAACCACACTTGGCGAGCTGTGCAAATCGCGTGGCTACGCCACCGCCATCTTTGGCAAATGGCACCTTGGCCATCACCGCCAGTTCCTGCCGCTCCAGCACGGCTTCGACGAATACTTCGGCCTCCCCTACTCGAACGATATGTCCGGGCTGCCCGCTCGAATGATTCCCGGAAAAGCCCTCCGCGCCAGGGAACTCGGCCGCAAGGGCCTACCCCTGCCGCTATTCGAAGGCAACGACATCGCCGATCCCGATGTCTCACCCGAAAAGCTCGCCCAACTCACGACGC
>CAZGMU010000540.1:0-2906 GCA_964526975.1 uncultured Planctomycetaceae bacterium | reverse complement strand
TCCGGTGGCGCACAGGCGCAGCAGCCGCCGGCGCGGGTTGGCGACCGCCGCCAGCACCGCGTGGCGGCCCCACAGCCAGAACCCGTCGGCGGCCGGGCGGGACGGGCGAGATGGGGGGCGGGCACGCCCGGGGGCGCTGTCGCGGGGCGAGCCGCGGGGATCGCCCTCGGCGTTGCCGCGAGGGACAGCGGACTGTGCCGCGGCTGTGTGCTTGCGTCGGCGCATGACGCTCTCTACGATCCAGCTCTTCGATATCCTCAACGCACGTCGCCGTAAGACCGGCGACGCGGGCGAGGGGACTTTTGTCTACATCCCTGGCGTTGACAAGGGTCGGCAAAAGCAATATGTGCAAGCGCTCGTTCGGCCGGTCTGCCGATGCCGATGGCGCGCCGGAGGGGTGCCCGAGTGGCTAAAGGGGACGGGCTGTAAACCCGTTGGCGCACGCCTACGTAGGTTCGAATCCTACCCCCTCCACCAGCTCGGCACGGCGTCCTCAAGGACCGGCGAGCGGGTGTGCGGGTGTAGCTTAGTGGTAAAGCAGGAGCCTTCCAAGCTTCAGACGAGGGTTCGATTCCCTTCACCCGCTCCAAACCGGTCCGCCAAGATCGTCTTGTGAGGCCCGCAACGTTGAAGACCCGGTTGGCATGCTGCTCGGCCGCGGTCGTGGGGAAAGGCCCAGGTCGTCTGGCGCGTCATGCGAACTTTGACCAGGAAAGATTGTAAATAAGATGGCCAAGGCGAAGTTTGAGCGTACGAAGCCGCATTGCAACGTGGGGACGATTGGTCACGTGGACCACGGCAAGACGACGCTGACGGCGGCGATTACGAAGGTGTTGGCGGAGAAGGGCGGGGCTGAGTTCACGCCGTTTGATCAGATTGACAAGGCGCCGGAAGAGAAGGCGCGCGGGATCACGATTTCGACGGCGCACGTTGAGTATCAGACGGAGAACCGGCACTACGCGCACGTGGACTGCCCGGGTCACGCCGACTACGTGAAGAACATGATCACCGGCGCGGCGCAGATGGACGGGGCGATTTTGGTGGTTTCGGCGGCGGACGGGCCGATGCCGCAGACGCGCGAGCATATCCTGTTGGCGCGCCAGGTGGGGGTTCCGGCGATTGTCGTGTTCATGAACAAGGTGGACATGGTTGACGATCCGGAGTTGCTGGACCTGGTGGAACTGGAGCTGCGGGAGCTGCTGTCGAGCTATGATTTCCCGGGCGACGACATTCCGATTGTGAAGGGCTCGGCGCTGGCGGCGCTGGAGGGTCGCGATCCGACGATCGGCGCCGATGCGATCATGGAGCTGATGGCGGCGGTGGATGCGTACATTCCGCAGCCGGAGCGGCCGAAGGATCAGCCGTTCCTGATGCCGATCGAGGACGTGTTCTCGATTTCCGGTCGCGGCACGGTGGTGACGGGTCGTGTCGAGCGCGGCATCGTCAAAGTGGGCGACGAGGTTGAGATCGTTGGCCTGAAGGCGACGACGAAGACGGTGTGCACCGGTGTGGAGATGTTCCGCAAGCTGCTCGACCAGGGCGAGGCGGGTGACAACATCGGGGTGCTGCTGCGCGGCACGAAGCGCGAGGATGTGGAGCGGGGTCAGGTTCTGGCGAAGCCGGGGACGATTACGCCGCACACCAAGTTTACCTGCGAGGCGTACATTCTGACGAAGGAAGAGGGCGGGCGTCATACGCCGTTCTTTACCAAGTATCGTCCGCAGTTTTACTTCCGGACGACGGATGTGACGGGGACGGTGGAGTTGCCCGAGGGCACCGAGATGGTGATGCCGGGTGACAATGTTTCGATGGAAGTCGAACTGATCCAGCCGATCGCGATGGACGAGGGGTTGCGCTTCGCCATCCGCGAAGGCGGCCGCACCGTCGGCGCCGGCGTCGTCGCCAAGATCATTAAGTAACATACGCGCTCAGGGTGGAACTTGCGGCCGGCGCTGCCGGCCGCATCTAATTAGGAAGGTATGGGCGCTCAGTTTAGGGGTATAGCTCAGCTGGTAGAGCGGCGGTCTCCAAAACCGCAGGTCGCGGGTTCGAATCCTGCTGCCCCTGCCACCCATTTTTGAAGAAGCAATGGCCATAACAAATCTGGTTCAGTTTTTTCGCGAGGTGCGTCAGGAAGCCCTCAAGGTGTCCTGGCCGACGCGAAAGGAAACGGCGCTTTCGACGCTCATGGTCGTCGTCATGGTGCTGATCGCCGCGTTCTTCTTCTTTGTGGTGGATGAGCTTCTTGCCCTTGGGGTGCGTGTGTTTCTTGATCTTGGGGTGTCGTGATGGAACCCCGTTGGTACGTGATTCACGTCTATTCCGGGTTCGAACGCAAGGTCGCCCAGTCGATCGAGGAGCAGGCGCGGCAGGCGGGGATGCAGGACCGTATCCAGCAGGTGCTGGTGCCGATGGAGCAGGTGGTGGAAGTGCGGCGCGGCAAGGCGATCAACGCCGATCGCAAGTTCTTCCCCGGCTATGTCCTCGTCCAGATGGATATGACCGACGATACCTGGCACCTCGTCAAAAATACGCCGAAGGTAACCGGTTTTCTCGGCAATCGCGGCCGGCCGACGCCGATCAGCGATCGCGAGGCCGAGCGCATCCTCTTCCAGGTGCAAGAAGGGATCGAACGGCCGAAACCGTCGATCGTCTTTGAGGTCGGTGAGCAGGTGCGCGTCTGCGATGGGCCGTTTACTTCGTTCAGCGGCCTTGTCGAAGAGGTGGATGAGGCGCGCAATCGCCTGAAGGTGGCGGTGTCGATCTTCGGCCGATCGACGCCGGTGGAACTGGAATACGCACAGGTCGAAAAACTCTGATCCCAAGCAGGCACCGCACCCCGGCGGCGAGGGTTCGCTCGCACGTTCGGCCACGCGGGAGGGCTGAGGCCCGTTAGCGGAAGGAAA
>CAZGMU010000539.1:0-2942 GCA_964526975.1 uncultured Planctomycetaceae bacterium | reverse complement strand
AGCGGCGGCGGAATGAGCTGGGGGCCGCGTCGCCGGCGCGGAACGTCGTCGGCGTGGAGCGATCGAGGGAACCTGTGTTTGCAAGCCCGGCATTCGAGATATTGCCGCTGAACCGTACCTTTTCGGTAGCTGCTGCGGACGCGAGCCGGCCCGCCGCCGCAGTTTGGGCATTGTCGCGTTCGTTCCATTGGCCATCCTTGGCCGAGCCAGGGTACCCCCCCCCCCTCGAATTTTGACAAAAAATATGCGCAGTGGGGGAGACGGTCTTTAGCTCCAGCCGCTGGAAAAAAATTCCGCCCCCCGTCGACGCGAACGCGGCCGTGAGATTAGAGCGTTTTTATGAGTTGAACAACGGCATCGCGTTGCTCTGGCGTGAGTTGTGCCCACCGATCGAGCACACATTGCAGCGCCTTTGCAGCGCGACTGTCGACAACACTTGAAACGTGCGGTAAACTCACATCGTTTCGAGTTCTGTCACGCCCACTTACGTTTGATTTGTCTTCCCGCGATGGATTCTGATCGCAGTCGTTTCTACGTTGCCACTTCAATGCGTCCACGGTCGTCGCTTCTGCTGAGTGGCTTGTTCTGTTTGCTCTTGGTTGTCCCTGCCCTGGCGTGGAATTCGCCTGGGCATGAGATCATCGCCCTGATCGCTTACGAACATCTGGACGAGCCCACTCGAGCCAAGGCGGTTGAGCTATTGCGGGCCCACCCGCGGTTTCGCGATCACTTCCAGAGCTTCATGCCCAAGGAGGTTGCACGCGGAAGCGTGGGCGACCAGGATCGCTGGATTTTTGCGCACGCGGCCACGTGGCCCGACCTGATGCGATCGGCGAAGGGGGCCGTCAATCGGCAGGACGTGAGTGAGTACCATCGCACATGGTGGCACTTCATCAATGAGCCGTTGTTTTTGAACGACGACGAGCGGCGACTGCTGGAGCGCGAAATCAAGGTCAATCGCCGCCGCGACCTGCCGCAGAGCGAGAACGACGAGTTCATGAACATTGTGCAGGCCCTCAAGAACTCGGGCCGCATCGTGCGCGATGCCAGCGCCGCGAAAGAGAAGCGGTCGGTCCACCTCTGCTGGTTGCTGCACCTGGCCGGCGATTCCCATCAGCCGTTGCACTCGGTCGCGCTCTATACAACGCACCGTTTCCGCAAAGGAGATCGTGGAGGCAACTCACTCGAGTATCAGCATAACTGGGAACTACACAGTTTCTGGGATGAGCAAGTGTCGACAGATGAGGATTACGCAACGCTCCTCGTGTTGGCTGCCGATTTAGATCGAAACCCCGAGCTTGCCGCAGCCGGAAAAAAGGCGGCCGCCACGCTCGACGCGGAAAAATGGATCGATGAAAGCGCGGAGCTTGCCAAACGCTACGGCTATACGAAAGAGGTTCTCGCGAAGGTGGCCTCCCGCGAAGGGCACTCCCATCTAGGACCGCTCGATCTTTCGGCTGATTACAAGACAGATACCGAAACGGTCGCCGAACGCCGCGCAGTTGAAGCCGCCCACCGACTGGCTGGCGCTCTACAAAAGGTGCTGCAGTAAATTTCATTTACTGCTTGTTAAGGTCGTTCATGCTTACCTTGGCGAACAATATCTCGTCATAGAGGCGTTGGCCAGCCTCGAAAATCACGCCGAAGTGCTTGTCATCCAACTTCACCAGATCGGAATAGGCGGTCGGCCCCGCGTGGAGTAGCGTCTTACGTCCCCAGGTCTCGCCCTCGTCTTCGCTCACCAGAATCGTTAGATCCTGGCGTTTCGTCGCGTGGCCAGGCCCAGAATAAATAAGAATATTTTTCCCGTCGCCGTCGTCGGCTCGCGCTAACCGAACGATCGAGTTCTGAACCACCGGCGTGGTAATATTCGGCTCGGCCACGAAGGGAGCATCGAATGTCTTCCCGCCGTCGCTGCTGTAAGCGATGGCTCGCGTCGCGGGGTCGGAGCCTAAGTGTTCCCGGGTATTCACATAAACACGGCCGTCGACCAATTCCACTGCTACGCATTCGTTCGGGTGAAGCGGATCGTCAGCCTCGCGGCTATCCACGCCTCCAAGCTGCCAGGTAGCGCCATGATCATCACTATAAACGATGTGCGAGCCCCACATCTTGCCTGGCTTGATCTGATGATCGCAGGGAGCAACAAGTCGGCCAGCATGTGGTCCCTTTTCAAGTTGAATGCCATGCACGGGTCCCGCCGCACACCAATCCCACTCAGGCTTCATCGTTTCCGGCGAGATATCACGCCGCTTGGACCACGTCTTGCCATTGTCATCGCTCGATGTCACGAACATCTGCGCGTTGCTGCGAGTGAACACTAACCAAATTCGTCCCGGATGCTGGGGATTGCTATGGTCGACGATGGGAGTTGGGTTGCCGATCCAAACGTGGTCCGTGGGAGCTTCTTCGTCATCCTGGACAAGCTCCATCGCCCCCCAAGTTTTGCCCTCGTCGCTGCTCCGCTTCAAGACAATATCGATGTCGCCATGATCCGCCGCATTGTTCTTGCGTCCCTCGGCAAACGCCAAAAGATCGCCGTTCTTCGCCCGTACAATGGTTGGAATTCGGTAGGTGTGGTAACCATCCTGGCCTGCTTTGAACACGGTGACTTTGTCAATTTGCGGCTTGCCCATGCCGCTGCTCGCAATGAGCAAAATGCACGCCCCAACAGATAAGGCTGTTAAGTTCAATCGCTGCCGCATCACGTCGCTCCAAAAGGGAATCGGCTGCAGTCGCCGGAACGGCCTATTATGTAGCCCATATAGGCGCTGTGCGAACCTATTCTAACGGTTGCCAGTCATCTTGGGGCCAGTCAGAATGAAGCATTAGTAGTTATATCGCAATTACAACCAAGCACTCGTAGTCGATCCTCTCACTAAGGAACGGCTCAATAATAACTTCCTGATTTTCAGAATAACCACGGAGACACAGAGAGCACG
>CAZGMU010000538.1:0-2945 GCA_964526975.1 uncultured Planctomycetaceae bacterium | reverse complement strand
CGGCCCGTGTCGGATCGGCAAAGACGCAAACCGGCTCCGGCGGCAATTCGAGAACCAGCTCGTGTTTGCGATCTTCGATCAATGGGCGAACCGTTGTCGCCGCGCCGTTGATGATCGCCGCGACGTTGACCGCTTCCTTGCGAAGCGTGACCTTATCTCGGCTGATCCGCGAAACGTCGAGCAGGTCTTCGATCAAATGGGCCAGATTATGCGTTTGCCGATCGATGACCTCGTAGGTTTCGGCAGGCGAATCGTTCGGCGACATTTGACCAATCGTCACGGCGTATTTGATGGCAGCCAGCGGGTTACGCAACTCATGAGCGAGCATGGCCAGGAAGTCATCCTTCTGCCGACTCGCTTCCTTGATCGCGTGAAACAGCCGGGCGTTGTCGACCGCCACGGCAACTCGCTGCGCTAGACTTTCGGCCAGCTCGACTTCCCGCTGTCCATAACGGCGGTTGCGATCGCAAGAGACGAGTCCGATGACGCCGATCGTCTTTTCACGGATTTTAAGGGGAACGCTGATCACTGCCTGCGGCCCCAACACGCGGACCATCTCGCGGTGCTCGTCGCTCTGTGTAAGCGTGCCAAGCAGCGGCTCGGGCAGTTGATCCATCAATTGCGGACGGCCAGTGCGCAGCGCCTGAACCGTTGCCGTGTTCGAGCTCCAATCGAGCGGGAACTTGCTGAGCATTTCACCTAGCAACGCTTCTTTTTGCAACTCGCGATGGGCATGGGCATGGTAGTCGATGTCGCCACGTTCATCGATTACATACACGACACACCAATCGGCCAGAAACGGCACGGCGATGCGGGCCGCCTGCTGCAGCGCGCTTTGTCGATCGGCGAGCGCGGCGAGCGTCGTGCTGGCTGAGGCAAGAAAGTTCAGCGATTCCTCCGCGCGTTGCCGCTCGGCGATCGTCAGGCGGAGTTGTTCTTCCTCTTTCTTGGCCTGTTCGATGGCCAGTTGCCCGGCGAGCCTGGCTGCGTGCATTTTCTCGCCGAGCCAACCCGTACCGATGGCGACGGCCATGAAGATGCCGAGGCCGAGTCGCGACTCGGGAAGCGCGATAGAGAACGATCCGACCGGCGCAAGAATGGCGTACGCCAGGACAAACGCACTGAGGATGGCGGCGTAAAAAGTAGGCCAAAAGCCGCCCCACCAGGCAAGCACGAAGACGATGGGGAAGAACGTAATGAAGGGCACGCGGTCGCCAAAAATCGACGACAGCGACCAGCGAACCCCCCAGGCGATCGCAACGCCTAAGATTGCTGCTGCAAACGAGGCGGCATGTCTTCTAATAGGCCGCATACGAAATATCGCGAAGATGGGAATGTGGCTGATACCTGTCCGAAATCATTACTGGAGAAGCCGATTTCGGCAATCGCTCGAAGGTAGGTTTCGAGCGAAGCTTTCTCCGAATAGGGCCAAATCGTCGGAGCGTGGCTGGTGGCACGGACTGTGGTCCGTGGGCGACAGACGGAAGTCCGTCCTGCTAGGCTGCGCCTTCGGAGGCCGAGACTACCCGTGTGTACCGACCGAATACCATGCGGCCCGCACTGGTTTGCAATACGCTCGTGACAACCGCCATGATCAGTTGGCTGATGTGATCGCGTCCGCCTTCGATGACGACCATCGTACCATCTTCAAGATAACCGACGCCCTGGCCCGATTCCTCGCCAGCTTTGACGATGCGGACCTCGATCTCTTCGCCGGGTAAAAATACGGGCTTGAGCGAATTGGCGATATCGTTGAGGTTGATGACGCCGACATTATGCAGCTTGGCCACTTTGTTGAGGTTGTAATCGTTCGTGACGACTTTCCCCTCAAGATGCTTGGCTAGCAGGACCAAACGCTGATCGACTGGTTGGCCGGCAAATTCGGGTAACTCGCGGTCGTAGATCATCAGATCGACTTTAGGGTCGCTGCGCAGTCGGTTGAGGATGTCGAGGCCGCGGCGGCCTCGGTTGCGTTTGAGCTTGTCGTTTGAATCGGCAATGGCCTGCAACTCGGCAATGACGAATTGCGGCATGATGAGCTGATTATCGATGACGCGGGTTTCGACAATATCGGCGATTCGACCATCGATCACAACGCTCGTATCGAGCACGTAGGGCTTGAGTCCTTTCACTTCCTTGGCGAATTCCACATAGGGAATGATGAAGCGAAAGTCATCCTTCGTTTGGAGCAGCACGCTGATGCACGTGTAGCAGACGATCGTTGCCAGGGCCATTCCGATCCAATCGGCGAACCAAGTGTGAGCCGGCGGCAGGAGAGGCGTCAGAGCGAGGCGGAAGACATACGTGAGAAACAAACCGATGATTGTGCCGAAGTAAACGGCGGTGATCGTGTCGAGTCGCTTTCGCTTCATTGCATAATCGGCCGCGATGACGCCGCCAGCGACGAGCATGACTCCTAGAAAGCCGGCCCAGGGCAACCAGCCGTGTTCACTGGTAACGACCGGCGACGTGAGAAGCTGGAATCCCAGCGCAATCGCCACCATCAAGAAGACACAGCGTAAGACAACCAGGGCCATTCAGAAACTCCGGTGCCGCACCACGACACGCAAGACGTACCTCGGCGTTAAAGGTCTACGTCTCAAAAAGGAAACGAACGCCTAGGTGTTATTCTACCAGCCGATCTGGGGTGTCACCATTGGCTGGGGCAGACTTGCCGCTAGTTCACGCACTGGTCAGGCGTTTGTGGACTTCGAAAGCGAAACGATCGGTCATGCCGCCTAAATAATCGGCCGCGGCTCGTCCGATTCCCTCTCGCTCGGCCAAACGCTGAAACTTGGCCGGCAGCTTCTGAGGGTCGGCCACAAGCACAGCAAAGCTTTCGCGCAACGCATGCTGGGCATTTTGCCTTATCACCAGGATGCCGGGATGGCGGTACACTTTGTCGAACAGAAACTTTTCAAGTTCGATCTTTTTTTTACCGAGCT
>CAZGMU010000537.1:0-2961 GCA_964526975.1 uncultured Planctomycetaceae bacterium | reverse complement strand
AACTTGTGGTCGTTGTTTTGACCAGCCCAAGAGCACATACCACCGGTTGGCAAGAAGTTTTTCGTCGAAACGTGGTTTTGAAAGGCCTGCCCGATTTGTTTGAGGTTGTTCACGCACTGGGTGCGGCGCCCTGCTTCGCGCGCGGATTGCACAGCCGGCAGCAGCAACGCGACGAGCGTGCCGATAATTGCGATCACGACCAGCAATTCGACGAGGGTAAACCCACGCTTGGCAGAAGGATTATACATATGGCAAGATCTTTCGATCCTCTGCGGCTGGCATCAGCCATTACGCGAACTCACCGCGCGGTTTTGACCGATGGAGGTAGCACCTTTTGGAACTCAGTTTCATCGAGTGTCCGTGTGTTTCCCCCTAAAAAAGCAACACTTCGTTTGCCGTCCTGCGCCGTTGCTTCGTACAAAACGAGCGGGGGCTGCTGGCCGGCGGTAAACGACGGGAACTTATCGTAGGAAACCAATACGAACGGCTTGTTGTCATGCGGCGAAACAAATAGCTCGCCCACATTTGCCACCTTCAACCGGGCCAGTTGTTCGGCCGTCGTCTTGGCCTCGACGAATTTTTGCAAGTCTCCAATGGTCTTGGGCGCATGCCCCTGTTGCTGGCTGATGTACATTGCGTACATGCTGCCCAACCAGCTTAAATTCGTTTGATCCTGAGCGATCGGACCCGTCGCGCGGCGGCCGCACCCACCAACGAGGCAGGAGACAAATACGACCCCCAAAACAACATCGCAGGTCAACCTGCCGCCTGCCATCTGGCGAGAAAGTACGTCCATCCGCCTGCTGCCTATTTGCAGTAAAGCAATAAACTCAAACCAATTGTCGTTGTGTAGCCCGTCTACGGCGGCGAGCGGGAAGGAGTGCGGACAGGGTCAGCCCCATCATCCCCAGACTAATCACCGCGGGCTCCGGGACAGGGGAAAGGCCGAGGCCTGTCCCTTGACCGCTTGTATTGCCAAAGTGTTCCTTCCAGATATCGTAGTCGTAATCATCGACATAGCCATCGAAGTTGCCGTCCGCTGGCCTGTTCGCAGCCGGAGTTTCGTCGTCATAAGTCTTGCGCCAGAGCACGTAGTCTGCGGCGTCGACAACGCCGTTTTTGTTGTAATCACCTAATGGTGAAGGCAAATCGGTAGGAGTAACCTGGGTCAGTTCAAGCGCGCTCCATGACCGTCTAATTCCATTACCACTAAAATTCCACTTTGCGTAAAGATACGACCCCGATTGAAGCCACATGTAAGTGCCGTCGAAGCCCGAGGCGTTGAATACCGCGCTCTTCGGGGCTTGCGGACCGGGCCCAGTGCTGATCCATTCTCCGGGCACCTTTGCATCGGCCGCAATCCATTGGTGATTGGTACCGAATTGCCCTTGCCAGGGAATGTTGGGGTCGAACTGGGCCTCCCCATCACCGGGCCCCGGGCCGTTAAAGTCGACTTCGATCGGCTGCCAATCGTTGTTTGCAGGTGCCGAAGTTCCATAGAACTTGACGGAATAGAGCTGCGGCTCGGTCGAAAGTGAACTGCCCGTCGTAGAAAGGCCGCTTAAGCTCCAATAAATGCGAGCGACACCATCACTACAGGGTGCACAGTTCGTCGGAGGCCCATACGCGTTCCCAACATACGAAGGACTACCGGATGATTGCGGACCAGAGTACCCGGCGCCTGCGTAAGTTTGGAAAAACCCGGAATTGTCGATGTGATCAATTCCGAGAATCCATTTATCGCCCGGCGCACCGAAGACCGGAGACGAAAAGATCGTCGCCATCGCGACGCAGAGTCCAACCGCCCGCATCACAGCTCTCCTCGGCCCTAAAGACCAAAATTGCGAGTGAGCAAAGTGTGTCGTTTAATACGCGATAATATAACATTACACAACTCGAGTTGCAACCTTTTGGAACGTCTGGTCGCGCTGTGCACCATAAGCCGAAGACCCAACCAAACTGGCAACCGGCGACCGTACGAGCCTGGCTGCATATAGCTGAGGCAGTCCGGGAATTAAGGCGTGTCATCCTGAGGGAGCCTAGGCGGCCGAGGGATCTCGCTGGCATCAACAGATTCTTCGCTGCGCTCAGAATGACAGAAAAGTCGCTCAGAATGACGACAATTCAATTCCCCGGGCATCCCCATATAGCTCATCGAATTCCGTTGATTTATGCGAAAAACAGAACTAGTATGACTAACATATTGAGCTAACAGTTGATTTCTCTTGTTGAGGGGCATTCATTGAGTGCTGGTCGGCATTGGCGTGTGTCTTGTCTTGAATTGGCAGGATCGTGGTCTGTGGCGGCAGCCAAGCATTTTGAGTGGTCTTTTCTGGTTGCTACCGCATTCGCCGCGTCCATTGCGGATGCCGCGCAAGTGGTTACCTATCCCTTTCTGGGCGTCGAGCTGATTCATCAGACCGAAATGTCGCCGCGTCCGCTGAATATCTACGCCGCAAAGATTGATCTTTCGGCGCCGGGGATCAGTTTCATGGTTACTCCGCGAAGCAGCTCGTATCCAGGCCCCACTATTAATGGCGCGCCGGCAGAAACGACGCGGCAGACCACACGAAACTTTGTGAATCAAACCGGGGCGCAGCTAGGCATTAACACTAATTTCTACGCAACGGAAAATCCGGCGACGAGTTGGGCCAACAACGTCGGCCTGCTCGCCTCCAATGGCGACGAGTATTCACCTTGGGATACATTCGCCGGGCCGCCCGACCTCAAACAATGGTACGAAAACTATTTTCACGATGCATTGAATATTACCCAGTCGAATGTCGCCCAGTTTCTCAAGATGCCGGATACGATCGGCGACGGCTTTCAAACCCTTCCAACGGCGACGCTCTACAATACCGTTACAGGCCAGTATCGACTCTTGCAAAACGGCAATGTCAGAATCGATTTGCCGGCGACACCGCTGAATCCGATCACAGCAATCGGCACCACCGCAGACAA
>CAZGMU010000536.1:0-2973 GCA_964526975.1 uncultured Planctomycetaceae bacterium | reverse complement strand
ATGAGATCGCCACTTTTAACGGTGCCTAAATCCGGAATCTCTTCACGAACGAATTTTTCGACCTTCTGGTCGACGACCTGACCGCGGCTGCCCGCGACTTGGGTGGACTCAGCGATCTGTTTGAGTTTGTAGTAATGGCGTTCGACTTTCAGCTCGAGGCCGGCGCGGCGGATGTTGTCTTCGAGCGTGAAGTTGGTGAGGTAGCCGTTCCAGTAGAGCGGGCCGGTGCCGCTCTTGCGGACTTCGATCGTGTGCCGGCCTGGCGTGAACGCTTCGCCTTCGAGGACGAAGGCGTTGTCGAATGTGAAGAGATTGTCGGCGTCGATCTTGGTTTCTTTGCGCTTCTGGCCGTCGACCCAGATTTCGACGGTCAGGTCTGGCTGATCCTCGCCGGTGGCTTTGATGTAGTCGGCCAGGGCTTCGATGACGATGGCGGTGTCGCGGGTGCTGTTCCAATAGGTGGCGTGTTTGCGATTGTTGACGAGGTACTTTACGAGCCGCGGGGCGATGGGGCTCTTTGGCTCCACGGCGGCGAGCAGCTTCAAGTAGTAGGCGTTCGCTTCGAATTCGCTGCCGTACCAGTACCACCAGATGTTTTGCGGGAGGTTCAAGTAGGCGGTTTGGTTTTCATCGTCTTGCTTTACGAACTGGCTGATGTTGCGCATGATCATGGCCAGTTTTTCGGTTTCGTGTTGTTTGTGGAGGGCCAGGCCGTAGGTCGCTAAGCCGTAAACGGCGAGGTGGGTGCGGTCTTTGTAGAGGCGGTCGCGCATGGCAGCCCCTCCCCCGTCCCCTCCCCGAGCCGGGGAGGGGGGAGAAGAATCTGCGTCGACGAGGACCATGTAGACGAGGGCGTCGATGTTGTCGGCGTGGAGCTTGTAGGCTTTGTTCTTGTCGATGGGTTTGCCGGTGTCGTCGACGTTGGCCAGGCGGCGGAGTTGTTCTTCCTGGTACTGCTTGAGCCATTCGACGCCGCGTTCGAGCACGCCGGGGATCAGCGCGGCGTCGTTCTGCTTGGCCATTTGCAGGCCGTGGACGACGACGGCGGTCATATGTGGCGTCGATTGTTCGCCCCAGCCACTGAACCAGCCCCAGCCGCCGTCGGAGAGTTGCATCTCTTGCAGACGGTTGACGCCGACTTTGACGACCTTTGCCAACTCGGCCTCGTCGAAGACGGGGTTAGCGTCGAAGCGCTTCCAGCCTTTGGCGCGAGTGGCGGCGTCGCCGATTTCCTGGGCGTTGAGGTTGGTGCGTTTTTGCTGAATGGCCTTGAGGTCGAGCTTCATGCGGACGAGAGTTGCTGCGTGATGACGGCAGGCAGGAAGCGGGTAAGCGTTTGCTCGGTGCAGCCGTAGGGATAATCGATGAGGTAGGGAAGGGCGTCGACCATCGCGCCGGCGAGCGTGGGCGAATAGCGCACTTCGAGCCGCGTTTGATCGGCGCGGCGCGCTTGCGGGACGGTGACCTCGAAGGTGCCGAGGCGATCGTCGTTGGCGAGCGAGCCGGTGAAGCTTTCGGTCTTGAGCATGCCGTGCACGTAGACGGGGAACTTCATCTGCACGGCGTCGGATTCTTCGTCAGTGAGGGCGAGCATGCGAATGACGGCTTCGCCTTCATGCACGGCTTTGACGCGCCAATCGACGCGGCGTTCGCCGCCGGCTGGGATTTCAATCGATTGCTCGGCTGCGGTCGGTAGTTCGAGCGTTTTGCCGTCGAGCTCGAGTCGGGCTTTGACTTGCTTGGCGGTGGGCAAGTAGTTGTGGATGTTGGCGCTGAGAACGACTTCGTCGCGTTCGACGAAGAATCGCGGCGCCTGCATGCGGACGATCAAGTTTTTGCGGGTGACGACCTGGGTGGTCGCCTCGCCGACGCGGGTGCCGTGGCCCATGCCCCAGGTGCGGATTTTCCATGTCGTGAGATTCTGCGGCATGTCGAGTTCCACTTCGGCGATGCCGTCTTTGTTGGTTTCGAGCGCGGCCGACCAGAGGGCGGTGTCGGCGAACTCGCTGCGGATTGTGGGGTGGGCAAGCGGCGGCTGAGGTGTGCCCGATTGTTGTTGGCCGCTGCCGGAAGAGTCTTTTCTGGGGGCGTCAGTGGGCATTTCGGAGGAGGACGCCGTCGCGCGCGCTGCCATTGGCGCAGCGGGCGCCATCGAGCCTTTGGCCATTGCAGCGCCCAGCATGAAGCGGTTCTTATTGCCGCCGACGCCAGAGCCGGGCGCGCCGTTGCGGTCCCACATTGTCCCATCATCAGCCACCACGTTACCGAATACCCCAATGTTTTCCATACCTTCGGCGCCGCGCGGCACGAGATTGGCGAACCAGCGGTCGAGGTTGGTTTCGGTGAACGGGCGATGCTGCCGGCGCCATTTCCAGAAGAACTCTTTGATGTCGCCCACATTGGAACCGCCGGAGATGTATTCGACACTCTTGTCGAAGATCGAAAGAACGGTCGAGCCGATGTAGGGCTTGCCGTCGGAGTCGGTGAGCTTGACGGTCACCTTGGCATGTTGGCCTGGCTTGTACTCGGGGGCGGAGGTGGCGACTTCCATGTTGAGGATGCGCTTGGCCGGCGGAACATGGATTTCGCGGACCTCGGTGTAGACGTGCCCGTCGGCGATCGTGGTTGCTTCGACGAAGAAGTTGGGCATGTCTTTTTGCGTAACCGGGAACTCAAGGACCGTGCTCTTGCCGGTGAGCTTCACTAGTTGTGGCGGCAGGTAGATGCTGTTCGAGGGGCGCAGGAAGAGAAGCACCGATGAGCCGGGGCGATTCGTGTTGATTTGCAACGTGACTTTTTCGTCGGGCGCGTAGTCGCGTTTGTCGGGAACGATTTCCAGGTTGTTGAAGCGGAACTCGCTGCCATCGAAGCCGTCGCCGATGATCGTGAAGAGGTAACCCCCTTCGACTTCGCGGCCGGCTTTGTCGGTCACTTGATACGAGAGGCGGTACTGGCCTTTTTCGGACGCCTTGA
>CAZGMU010000535.1:0-2974 GCA_964526975.1 uncultured Planctomycetaceae bacterium | reverse complement strand
CGGCGGCAGCTTTTCTTGATAGAGCTTGAACTTATTGGCCGTCTTCAGCGTGTCGTCGCCGCCGATTGAAATCAGCGCGTCCACGTTGATCGACCGCAAGGCCTCATAAACGGTCTTCAGCGGCTTGGCCCGTTCGGGGTCGTCCAAATGGGTCGGATGCGAAACGTTCTTCCCCGGGTTGGCCCGTGCCGTGCCAATAAGAATTCCTTGTGAGTTTCGCGTTCGGCCGAGTACCCGATGCGTCAGCATCACGTAATCGCGTCCCTCGACCATTGGATGCTCAGGCGAGTATTCGACAAGATGCGAATAACCGTGCAACACACCGACAACTTCGATGTCGTTCCGCAGAAAAGCCGTGGCCGCCGTCGAGATCACGGCGTTCGCCGCCGGCGCGGGGCCGCCGGCGAACAAGATGGCCACACGATGAAAGTTGTGCCGCATCCGCGGCGGCCGTGCCATCGTCGAGGTGGCTGCTTCAGACATATTCTGCTCCTATCTTCGCCTGTTCCTACCTGTGACTTAGTTGAATTCATCGCCAAATATCATACCAAACACTGTCATCCCACACCATTACCGCCACACTAGCTGCAGACCAGCCGATGCTCGAAATCGAGAAGAATTGCATATCCAAAGGCTCGCAGAATCATGCACGCGTCTATCGACTCACGGAATTTTAATTGAAATCGCCTTCGATGAATCTGCCCCGGAAAGACCAGCAGCCATTTAGCGTCATCTCCTCCCGCTCCTGCAAAGCCAACTCGCCGGCTTCTGCCGTTGCGTCCACTTCTGGTTCTAGCTCCTACCAAGGCACCAGCGAGAAAAAGGATGTACAAGCCAAGGCCTGTCGACTACCCTACATCCCGTAATGTGATTCTTAATCACATTCGTGTACTAATGAATGGGGAACGCCGCCAGCCATTATGGATACGTACCCGTCGATTCCATCCGCCACGGTTGCCCAAGGATTCCGCCGTGCGCAATTACGAATCCTATTCGCCACGATGTTCTGCTACCTGTTCTACTATACAGGGCGGCAGTCGTTCGGTTTCGCAATGCCTGGCATCGAAAGTGAACTCGGCATCAACAAAGCCACACTAGGCTGGATCAACGCGGGGCTGTTGTGGACGTATGCCCTCGGCCAGGCGATCAATGGCAACCTGGGAGACAAGTTCGGCGGCCGCACCATGATGAGCATGGGCGCCACACTCTCCTGCGCACTCAACTGGGCGATGAGTTTCGCCCACGGCGTTGGCGGCCTCATGGCAGCCTGGGCTCTGAATGGTTTCGCCCAATCGATGGGCTGGGCGCCGGGCAGTCGCGTTCTATCCAACTGGTGGGGCCGCACCGAGCGCGGCCGCGTCTATGGAGCGTATGTGTTTGCCGCGGGCATGTCGACCGTGTTGACGTTCGCAACGTCGAGCATGATTCTGGCCTGCGACATGGATTGGCGCTGGATATTCCGGCTTCCGGTCCTACTAATGCTGTTTGGTGGAATTACGTATTACTTGGTTGCCCGCGATCGGCCTGAGGATGAAGGGTATCCGCCAATCGACGGCAAGGAAGCACCCGGCAAGTCTCTCGAAATCACGGCAGACGACGATGAAGGAATGGTTCAGCGTTACCGTGCGGTTCTCACGAACGGTCGTTTCCTCCTGGCCAGCATTGCAATCGGCTTTCAAAATATGGCTCGCTATGGGCTCCTTATTTGGGTTCCCGTCCACTTGCTCGGCTCCAATTGGAAGCAAGATGTCTATGGCAAGTGGGTTAGTCTAGCTTTGCCGCTTGGAATGGCCATCGGGGCTTTGGCAAGCGGCTGGTTCTCTGATCGGGTTTTAGGCGGCGGACGATCGCGACTTGTTTTTCTTTGGATGACAGCGGCTGGCGTCATGGCAATTGCTATGTATTTCATAGCAGGTAACTTGGTACTTAGCGTGCCGTTGCTGTTCCTTTGCGGGTTCTTTACCTACGGCCCACAGTCGGCGTTTTGGGCACTTTGCCCAGACCTTTTGGGACCGCGCCGATCCGGAACTGGCACTGGAATCATGAACACATTTGCCTACGCCTTCGCCGGTCTGGGAGAGCCCTTCATCGGATGGATCATCCAATCCAACGGTCAGCAGACCGCGCTGGTGTTTGCCGTAGTGGCGACCAGTTGTTTCGCCAGCGCCGTGCTCGCGTTGGGCGTGCGAAAATAAAACCGAGCGACCATCCGGACAATCCAAGTCGTAACTTATGAATCTTGTTGAACTCGCCCAGCGGATCAAAGCGCGTCGACTCGAGAAGCGCATGACGCTCGAAGAAGTTGCCTCACGAACCGGGTTGACTCGCAGCTGGCTGTCGAAGGTTGAAAACTTTCGCGTCACGCCTTCGTTGCCGGCGATCGGGCAGATTGCCGCCGCTTTGGAAACGCCGGTGGCGTCGCTCTTCGAAGGACTTGAAGAGCATCCGCGACTCGTTATTGTGCGCCGCGACGAGCGGCAAGTCGTCGAGCGCGACAAACCTCGCTCGCACATTCGCTACGAATCCTTGGCATTCAAACGGCCCGACCGGAAGATGGACCCGTTTATGCTGACCGTGCCGCCCGACGAAACCAAGCGACTGGCTCTGCCGCACGAAGGTGAGGAGTTCTTGCTGGTGGTCAACGGACGAGTCGACTTCGAGTACGACGGCGAGCTCTACAAGCTGAAACCCGGCGACAGCCTCTACTTCGACGCCAGCGCCAAGCATCGGTTAATCAACGCCTACACGAAACCGGCTGAAGTATTGTGCGTCTTTTTCGGCAGCAACGGACGAGGAATCTAAGCTCATTGCCGCAGCAAAAATCAAGACATGCAAAATCAATCGCAGTGCGCTAACACACGGCTTTGCAGCTACCAACCGAACGCTAGCGAGTGCCGGCTAATCCAAGCATTTAATCGTTACAGATCGCTGAAGCACTTTTTCGCGATCAACACGCTAAAGATGTTGACTAATA
>CAZGMU010000534.1:0-2977 GCA_964526975.1 uncultured Planctomycetaceae bacterium | reverse complement strand
TGGGTGGCAGCAATCTTGGGTTCAGGCAAATTAGCGGGAGGACAGGCTTGCGCAGCCGCTAGCAAAGCTGCAAAGAACGTACTAGCGAGTATAAGCAACCTGCCCGCTGAAAGAGTGCGGCGGTAAATAAGCAACCCGATCCTGGCGGTCGTCGAGAGCATCACACATCCTCACGACAACATTATTCCGTCGAACTTGGCCGACTTTGATGCAGGTCAAACAAAGTCGTCTAAACGCTCCTCGCGAACTTTTCTTGCTCTGAAGCCGCTTTGCCAACGAGGATGGCTAACGTTAATGTAAGGCGTTGGAACAATTCTTGACAGCATGCCTCCTCAAAAGACTGAGGTCAGGACATTCAAAAGATGGGACGCCCAATCGAGACTGGGGCATTACGGCTGAGGTAGTGATCCAAATGCGCATTGTTCCCCTTGCAAGTGTTGTGATTTTGGCGGTGGGAGCCGCAGGAGGCTATGCGTACTGGCTCCAACAACAAGCCTCGCGCGTGCCGGAAGGCCTTACGCGTGCAAACGGCCGGATCGAGGTCGAGCGCGTGGACGTTGCTACGAAGTATGCGGGTCGGCTGGCGGAGGTTCTCGTTAATGAAGGAGCCGAGGTCCAGTCGGGCAGCGTCTTAGCTCGAATCGACACAACGGAGGTTCTTGCGCAACTAGTAGCCGCAAAGGCTGCAGTGCATCGCGCCCATCAAAGTGTTGCCCGAGCACAGGCTGATGTCGGTTTGCGGGAGGCCGAACTAAAACTTGCCGAAGCTGAGCTTCGGCGCACTCTCGAGCTCTCACGCACCAATATATCCACACAGGCAGAGCTTGATCGACGTACTGCGCAGAGAGACGTCTCGAAGGCGGTCCTTGAAGGCGCGAGGGTCGCAATCGAAGATGCGAAGGCGGCGACCGAGGTCGCCGAGGCCCAGGTGGCGCAGATTCAGGCATCGATCGCTGACATGACACTTAGGGCACCCCTATCGGGTCGCGTCGAGTATCGCTTGGCTCAGGCTGGCGAGGTCGTCGCTGCGGGCGGGCGTGTGCTGACGCTGCTCAGCCTCGCAGAGGCACACATGACCATCTTTCTGCCCACGAGCCAGGTCGGCCGCGTGGAGCTGGGTTCGGAAGCGCGCATTGTGCTCGATAGCGCGCCCGAATACGTCGTTCCCGCAACTGTATCTTTCGTCGCGGCAAACGCGCAGTTCACTCCCAAATATGTCGAGACAGCGAACGAGCGAGACAAATTGATGTACCGCATTAAGCTTCACATCGACTTCAAGATTTTGGAGACCTATCGAGGCTATGTGAAGGCCGGTATGACGGGTAACGCTTACGTGAAACTTCGCAACGGAGCGACTTGGCCATCGAACCTCGCCGTGAGGCTTCCGGATGTCGCGCAGCGATGAACTAGCCGTCCGGATCGAGGCCATCAGTCATCATTACGGTGCCACGATCGCACTTGACGGGGTCCGCCTATCGATCCCAACCGGATCGAGCGTGGCCTTGATCGGTCCGGATGGTGTCGGCAAATCGACACTCCTCGGGTTGATCGCGGGCGTGCGGCGAATTCAGTTCGGCGCTGTAACAGTCCTCGGCGGAAACATGGCATCTCAAGATCACCGAGATGCGGTCGCGCCGCGCATTGCCTACATGCCGCAGGGTTTGGGCCGCAATCTGTATCCGACACTCTCAGTCGTCGAGAACATCGATTTTTTCGGTCGACTATACGGGCAATCGGCGAACCATCGAGCCGCTCGGATCGAGCGTCTTCTAAAAGCCACCAGCCTTGAGCCTTTCCGCGATCGTGCGGCAGGGAAATTATCGGGCGGCATGAAGCAGAAGCTTGGACTTTGCTGTGCGCTCGTCCACGACCCGGACTTGCTAATTCTTGACGAACCGACAACCGGCGTCGACCCACTGTCACGGCGACAATTCTGGGATCTCATCAAGCAAATTCGCAGCGAGCGCCTGAACATGACGCTTGTGATCGCAACGGCATACATGGAGGAAGCGGACCACTTCGAGCGTATTGTGGCCATCGATGAGGGTCGGATCCTGGCTGCAGGCCCGACGCCCGACTTACTCGCAACGGCTAACGCGCGCAATTTGGAACAAGCCTACCTCGTTCTCCAACGTCCCGAACGTCGTGGCGATCCTACACCGCTAGTGATTGCACCTTTGCAGCAGAGCGACGGCCCCCCAGCAATTGCAGCCGAAAACCTTACGATGCGCTTCGGCGACTTCACCGCTGTCGATCACGTAAGCTTCCGTATTTCCCGGGGGGAGATTTTTGGGTTCCTCGGATCAAATGGCTGCGGCAAGACAACCACAATGAAGATGCTGACTGGACTGTTGCCGGCCAGCGAAGGCAGCGCCGAACTCCTGGGTACGCCAGTTAATGCTCAAGACATCGCGACACGAATGCGTGTGGGATATATGTCGCAATCTTTTTCGCTCTATGAGGAACTTTCCGTACGAGCGAATCTCGAGTTGCATGGCCGCCTATTTCGTATTCCCGCCGGGCAGCTCGGCGCACGAGTAAGTGATGCGCTCGTTCGATTTGACCTCGAACTCGTCGCAGGGGCGTTGCCCGCAGCCTTGCCGTTAGGCATACGCCAGCGGTTGCAGCTTGCGGCTGCTTGCCTTCATCAACCGGAAGTCCTGATTCTAGACGAGCCGACGTCCGGCGTTGACCCGGCCGCACGCGACAGGTTCTGGCGGCTGCTTGTAGAGATGTCTCGTAGCGAAGGCGTGACAATCTTCATCTCGACTCATTTCATGACCGAAGCGGAGCGCTGCGATCGCATTTCGCTGATGCACGCGGGACGCGTTCTCGCGGTAGGCACTCCGGCAGAGCTCCGACGCAGCCAGGGCGTTGAGACACTGGAAGATGCTTTCGTCGCGTATCTTGAAAAGGCTGTCCCGCCCCCGAGACTCCAGATCGCGGAGGATGCCTCCTCGGAGAACGAAACTACCGC
>CAZGMU010000533.1:1185-2981 GCA_964526975.1 uncultured Planctomycetaceae bacterium | reverse complement strand
GTCGGTCGTCGATGGCACGCTCCAATTGGATAACAGCCCCACGCTGGATGGCAGCGGCTCGCTCACGATCAACGGCCAATTGCAATGGCACGGAACGATCCGCGGTACGGGACTCCTCACCATCGCGCCAACGGGCGGGTGCGTCATTGTATCGACGGCGTATCTCGCGCGACCGCTCGAAAACCACGGTACGTTCGATTGTCTAATGTCGGGGCTTCAGGTTGCGAACGTTGACATTTCAAATCGGCAAGGAGCGACCCTATTCATTCACCGCGGTTCGATTTCCGCCACGGCAGGATCGCCCCGTCTACTGAATCTTGGCACACTGAGATATGACGGCGGACTGGGTCAACTCTCTGCGATTAGCGTAGGTTTCGAGTCGCACGGCCTCATCGACCTTCTCTCAGGGACGCTGCTATTGACCTCGCCGTTCGTCATTGACGGCCAGATCGCACTCGCCAGCGGGTCAACGCTTGA
Source organism: uncultured Planctomycetaceae bacterium (assembly GCA_964526975.1). Classification (GTDB taxonomy): domain Bacteria; phylum Planctomycetota; class Planctomycetia; order Pirellulales; family Lacipirellulaceae; genus JABDGM01. The sequence continues at coordinate 2,504 of CAZGMU010000533.1, read as the reverse complement.
ATGCAACGCCGATGGCGATTTTCCACCAAATTGCACGGTGAGCGGACACGGGAGACTCTGGCTAGGTTCGGGTACGCACCACGTCAACTGCGAGATCGCTTCGACGGTCGACCTGACCGCGGGGAACGGAACAACGTATTTTGAACGTGACTATACCTGTGAGACCTTTTCTCTTGCGGCAGGTCAATCGGGCGTCGCCACCGGGCCCACTCACATCGAGTGCCTGCGTTTTGAATGTGAAGGCGGGATCCTGGATCTTAGCGGCGGCCTGACGGCACAAACGTTCCAACCGTCGGGAGCCCACTCGCTTGTGCTGCAAACGAGCCTGACTCTAACGGGCACCGTCGATACGTGGAATCGATATCCTCCTCCCATTCGAATGAATGGTGGAAGCCTGATCTTCACGCCTTCATTCTATTGGACGCTCACCGAGGTCCTCCGCATCATCAATCAGGGCGGCACGAACGTCTTACGGAATGAAGGCACCATCGCCATGAATGACATAAACTCCAGCCTGAACATCGAGGTTCCGTTCGAGAATGTCGGGACCGTTCAGGTTCTGGGTACCGCCCTCACGCTGTCGGGGAACGGAGTGAACAGCGGAGAGATATTGGTCGCTCCGAACGGAATACTCGTTTATTCGGCCAGCTATGACCATTCGGATATCGCTCCGACTGGCAATGGTCCGATCTGGTTTACGGGTGGCGAGCACGTGCTTACTGGTACCTACCCTATCGACCGGATCAGCAAGGTCGAGGCTGCGGCGATTGTCGAAACTGACCGCGATTGGAATATGAATCCGCCGCTTTATTTCGCCGGCACGCTGCGGGGTGGAGGAACTAGGTCACTCGGAACTGGATTCCTTTGGATCGGAGATGGTCGATTTGTTGGTCCGTGCGCAATCAACATTGCTGGTGGTGTGACCGGCGTTATTCAAAGTGGCGCGGGGACGATCGATCAAGCCACGCTTACCAATCATGGCACGCTGACTATCAGCAACCTGCGGTTCCAATCGGCGACATTGATCAATGAGCCGGAGGGAACCGTCGTCCTGTCAGGAGGGCGGACGGTTGCCAGTATCTCCGGCACGAATCTGTTTGACAATCGGGGCATTCTGGACAGTGCAGGACTTGGGGATGCGACGATTGCCGTCCCGCTCATGAACAGCGGGATTATCGCGACGAACAACGCCAACATGAGCATAACGGGGTCGTTCTCGAGCTGGCAGAACGGCACACTGAGCGGGACTTATATCCTCCGGTACCCCCTTGCCCTCGGCGGTCGAACAGCCCAGGGCGGCGACTGCCAGCACGAGGAGC
>CAZGMU010000533.1:0-1175 GCA_964526975.1 uncultured Planctomycetaceae bacterium | reverse complement strand
GGCGGTCGAACTGTTCAGACGCTTGCTGGAACGGTTGAGAGCCAGACGAGTTGGGCAAGACTGACGGACACAACGAGCGGCACGAACTTCGGGCAGCTGACGCAAATCGCGTCCACCGGCACGCTGCGGCTCCGCACCGGCGGCTCACTCATCCGTTCCGCGTCACTCTCCCTCGCCAACATGGGCGTAATCGATGTCGGTGTCGGCAGCCAGATGACGATCAACGGCGTCATTGCGCAGACCGCCGGACGGATGATCGCGGACGGGACGGTAACTGCGACGAATAGCATCGTACACATCGAACACGGCGAATTGAGCGGCTCCGGTAGCGTGCAGCCCGGCTTGCTCTGCGGAGGCACTGTATCACCCGGAAACCCTCTTGGCACGCTTGCAGTCGCCGGCAGCGCCCAACTCCAGTCATCGGGAACCCTGCGGATCGAACTGGGTGGAGCAACACCGGGCGTCGATTGCGATCGATTCGTCGCTTCCGGTGCAGTATGGCTTGGCGGCACGTTGACGGTTGAAGTAGTCAACGGGTTCGAGCCTCAACCCGGTGATGAGTTCGAATGTGTTCAAGGAACCGTCATCGGTCAGTTTGCAGACGTCGAGACGCCCCCGCTCGACCCGGGCGCCTGTTGGCAGGTCGAGTATCTCCCGACAGCGGTTCGGCTGCGAGTCGTCCGGATTCCTGGCGACTTGAACGGGGACGGTGAGACCGGACTGGAGGATCTCGCGACTCTCCTTGGGAATTTCGGCCAGCCGGGCGTCGGTCGTGAGGATGGCGACCTCGACGGCGATGAAGATGTCGACCTGAGCGACCTGACCCTCATGCTCTCGGAGTTCGGACACTCGTGCGGCTAGGTCAAAGGGCCGGCGTAGCTCCCGCGGCCCCGGCGAGACGATCTGGATCGAGCAGCCGAGGCTCGTAAACGCGCTGGAAATCGCCGTGCATGATGCCGAACGTGTCGGCTGGGCGGTGAGGAAGCGCCCGGCGAACCTCTCGCCGCCGATCAGCGAGGAACTATGGGCCCGCCTGCGCCGGCTGGACTCCCAGCAGCTCAACATGAGCATCGGCCGGCGACCGACGTATTCGATGAAGCTGAGCACGTATGACCGCACCTGGACGTGCAACTTCTACCGCGCGTCGCTGGGCGTCAGCGTGGAGTTGCCGACGC
>CAZGMU010000532.1:0-2983 GCA_964526975.1 uncultured Planctomycetaceae bacterium | reverse complement strand
CGGCTTTCGTCCTGGACAGCGATTCCCCCGCTCATTGGCGCGGGCCTAGTTCGTTTCGCAGCAGCTGCAGCTGGAGCTGCGAAACGCAAAAACTAAATAGCTCCTCGGCCGAAGCGTAGCGCGAAGAACCGCCAAAACGTGCCTGATTTACGACGTTTCTGCAAGTGCAAGCGCTACACTTTCCGCGAGGAGCTATTTAGGAGAATCGTTTATGGATCGTGCAGATGTTTATACCCGAGTAACCAATCAGATCGTGGCGGCTATCGAGGCAGGCAAGGCCAGCTTCCGGATGCCGTGGCACCGTGCGGAAGCAGAGTTCTTTCGGCCGACGAATGTGATTTCTAAACGGCTCTATCGGGGAATCAATCTTCTCAGCCTGTGGAGCGCCTCGCTCGATCGAGGCTATGAGTCGGGCTTCTGGGGAACGTATCAGCAATGGCGTCAGGTGGGAGCCCAGGTCCGCAAGGGCGAAAAATCTTGCGAGGTGGTGCTGTGGAAACCGATCGACAAGAAACAGGACATCGAGTCTGCGGAAACCGAAGAGTCTCGCCGGCAGGGCATCCTGGCCTTGGGATATCCAGTGTTCAACGTTGCCCAGGTCGAGGGGTTCAGTTGCAAGTCCCCTCCCTCATTGTCCGAGGATCGGCGCATCAAGGAAGCTCAAGGTTTTTTCGCCGAGCTTCCGGCCGAGATTCGACATGGTGGTAGCGAGGCCTACTACGACATCGAGGGCGACTTCATTCAGATGCCGCCCTTCGAGCGCTTTCGCGGCGCGAATTATTACTATTCGACGTTGGCCCATGAATCCGTGCACTGGAGCGGGGCGAAATCGCGACTAGATCGGCAGTTGACCGGCCGATTTGGCTCCGAGGCGTATGCGGTCGAAGAACTAGTCGCAGAGCTCGGGGCTGCGTTCCTGGCAGCTCAGCTCGGAACTTTCTCTGAACCGCGAGGGAAACATGCGGGTTATATCGCCTCGTGGCTCAAGGTATTGAAATCCGATAAGCGGGCGATTTTTTCTGCCGCGTCCAAAGCCCAGCAAGCAGCTGATTGGTTGATTGCCCAAGGCACGCGACAAACGATATCGGCGTAGTTCGCCGCCGGCCGCTGCGGAAAATCTGCAGCGGCTTTTTGACAGCCCGACGGAACGAACGCATCAGGTGAGCGAAGCATGGTTCGAGTCCACAACTAGCGAGTGAGGCGTCCCGGCGACTGTGGAATACACCAGCGTAATGATGCACTCCCGAACATGCGGCGGAAGCTGCGGCCAGGCCTCGATGAGAAACGTGGGAATGCCACTCGACGTCAACGCGTGACCGTTCGAGCCAACGAGACACTGGTGAAATACTGGTCGAGATTTGGGCTCTTTGTGTAAGTCGTTGGCCGCCAACGCGTTGGAAGAATTGCGGGGCTCGTTCGATTCCCGCCGCCTCCACTTCTGTCGACGTAAGTTCTTGATGCGCAATGACTTGCGAAATCAGGGGCGGCGGGTGAGGAACCCGCCGCCTCAAAACTCAAATGCCATTTTATCCGGTGTTTTTGCATGCGCGATGCTTGTTGAGACATTCGGACACAGCTATTTCGCTGCAACAGTATGTCCGCTGGTCGAGCGTTTACGATTGCCGCGAATGGGCGGCAGAAAACTGCGTGGATTGTAGACGGCGCGACGCCGGACCTGGATAAAGGCTGCACTATTCAACCTTAGTGACGTCTTCCGCAAGGAAGCTGCGAATTCGCGCAGAGATTTCATCCCGCATCCTATGAGCGATAGCGCAGCTTTTGCCATGACGGCCGAAGGGGGCTTGGACTGGCAATCGCTGCGAAACTTTTCTCACCTCGCTGCGCATGACATGGCGGTGAGCGCCAAGGCTCTGACCCAGGCCTTCTACGGCAAACCATCTCGACCTCTACGCAGCGGCGGCGGGGCAACGATTCTACGAGGCTTGCTTCGCTCTCTGCCATCGGCTTGGTCTGGAAATTCCACGAGTCGAGAAACGGAAGCAGTAAACTTCGTTACAGACATTGCGAGTCGGCCGATAGAGCAACGCCTGGCAAAGACTGAAAGCAGGGCTTCTAAAACGAAAATCGAGAAGCGGGTAGTCAATGGCTAAGCGAGCTGCCCCGGATGAGAAGCCCTATCGCCCACTGCTCGACACGGACCTTGTCAGTGCAGCGATCTCTCACGTTGGTTCGGCCGCCTCGCAATCAGGCCCCACCCAAGCAGTCCAACCCTCAGCGAAGGTGCTGGAGATGCCTCGTCCTGAGCCGACACGTCGCGCTGAGCAGGCGAACACACTCTACGAGCCTCCGACACATGGCGACGCCATTGAGCTTTCCGGCGCTAAGCGACAGCGACCTGTTGCGCAAGTAGTTGTCGAAAAGTTCGATCATGAGAAACGCATTCTCTTTACGCGTCCGGAGTCTCAAGCAATCGATCGCCTTGTGGTATCACTTGCAACACGCCTAAATGCACAGGTGAAGGTAAGTCATGTGATTCGCGCCCTTGTTGGGCTGATGCTTCATGCGGAGGCCGAGATCGACAGACGGGCAGGAGAAGCAGGTCCTTTACTTCGACCTGCAAATGGTGACGCTCAAGGACTTCAACAATTCGAGCGCGACATCGGCAAGACCTTCGCTGCGGCAATTCGCGACGCCGGCCCACTACGATAGGCACTACAACAGCAGATAGAGCCAGGATGTATTGTGACGCGAAGTTCACGTTCGTCTTTACGATTCTGACACTACACGACAGGATGGTGCGTGAACGCCCACTTGTGCAACGGTCACAGGTGACCCGAGGCTAGCGTCGGTATGCGTGTGTGGGACGTTGTTGTCTCGTCAGTGCACGAGCAGGGCGCCGAAAAACTCCGATTTGTCGGATGTTTTATCGCAATCAGCTGTTGGGCACGCAATGCAAGAGGCGACGATTGTACTGCTTCCCCCCAACTGAGACTCCGGTTTAGCTAGCATCGTTCTCCTTTCC
>CAZGMU010000531.1:0-3002 GCA_964526975.1 uncultured Planctomycetaceae bacterium | reverse complement strand
CACGCCCAAATACTAGATGTTGCGGTAGGTGGAGTCAACTAGATAACCACATCATCAGTACACTATTCCGCGCCTGCTCGAATGGCAACGCTCTTTGGCAATTCAATCATCGCGCCGATTCGCGCTCGCCGCAGCAAACAATGAACGTAATTCACGTCCATTTTGCACGGCCGCGTGCAGGCTGAGTCTGCAAAAACCGTTAGTTTTTCATCCTCGGCCGCGCAAAATTAGCTAGTTTTGCTCGTCGCAGTGGGACCCCTATTGGAAAGGCAATACGAAGATGCCTGCCACACAACAACTTAGGCGCAAACTCGCGAGAAACGGTCGAGCAAAACTCCGACCTGGCAAACCTTGCCGGTCACAAAGCATGAACCGCCGCGCCATCATTGACGGCAATTCCGTGTACTCCTTAGACGAAAACCAAAGTGACTCTTCTCATGAATCCATGCAAGCACGAGCCAACGCCTGTGCCGGCTGGATCGTGAGATTGGCGGGAAATCCACACTTGTAAGTACGGCGGGAGTCCTATGGAACACATCACGACGACATCGCGTCCCGATTTTTCCGTGTTGGATCGCTCGGCGGATGAGGAGCTGGTCAATGCCATCACGCACGGCATTGGTCTCGCTTTGGCGGCCGTCGGTTCGCTGGTGCTGATGACCGGTGTGGCGCCGCTTGGCAACAATCAACTCGCGGCCGGTTGCGCGGCTTACCTATTCACGCTCGTGGCCGTCTACGCGATGAGCACCATCTCGCATTCGGTCACGCAGCCCAAATGGCGGATGTTGTTTCGGCAGTTGGATCAAGGCTTTATCTACCTGCTGATCGTGGGAACGTACACTCCGTTCTCGCTGGCGTATCTCCACGGCGCGTTCTGGAACGGGCTGCTCGCCTTCATGTGGTGCTTTGCGTTGGCTGGGTTTGCCTCCAAGGCAATTTTCGCCCATCGCATCGAGACCGGATCGATCATTCCCTACTTGTTCCTGGGCTGGATGTCGATCATCGCTCTGCCGACGATCTGGCAGGTCGCCCCGCCGCAAGTGTTTATGCTGATCTTTGCCGGTGGGTTGTGCTATACGATCGGCACGTTCTTCCTGCTGAACGACACCAAAGTGCGACATTTCCACGCCGCGTGGCACCTGTGGGTCATCGCCGGCAGCACGACCCACTTTATGGCCTTGCTGTTGTATGTCGTGCATGGCGGTATTTAAGCGAACCTGAAAGCCGCGGCAATCCGCTCGGCCGCTGCTTCGCCGCTGGCGATGCACTGCGGAATGCCCACGCCTCGATAAGCATTGCCGGCCAGCGCCAAGGTTGGCGTGGTCGCTACGAGTCGTTCGATACGCTCTACACGAGCCAGGTGCCCAACGTGGTACTGCGGCATCGACCGTGGCCAGCGAGCAATGTCAGTGACAAGCGGCTCGCCAGTGATCTGCAACAACTCGGTCAATTCATCGAGCGCGATCTGGCGAAGCTCATCGTCTGGCGGTTTCAACAACTCGGGTTGAAGCGCGCCGCCGATGAAGACGCGGATCAAAACATCGTTTTCGGGTGCCCGGTCCGGATATTTCAGGCTGGCGAAACTTCCAGCGATGATCTTGCGGTTTTCTACTCGCGGCACGATGAAGCCGAAACCGTCCAACGCATGGCCAATCTGCCGACGATGGAAGCCGAAGCTGACAACCGCGCAGCCGGCATATTCGATTTCGCCAAGCTCGGCAGCAAGCTGTGGGGAGTGGTGAGTGATAACCGTCGCAGCCGCATGGGCTGGCAGAGCGAGGATCACGGCGTCGTGTTCCGAGTTCGATGCAGCATCAACGTGCCATGCGCGGCCCTGCTGCTCGATGCGATTGACCTTGCGGTCAAGCTGCATGGTTCCGCGAGGCAGGCGTTCGGCAATCGCCGTGATCAAACTTAGCAGGCCTCGTTTCGGCGCGAGGAAAAGACCGTAACGTGCGCCGCTGGTTGATTTGTCTTTCGGACCTCGCAGCGTTGCGGCGAGCAGGCTGCCACGGGTGCGCTCGAATTCGACGAACTGGGGCATGGTGGCCGCCATGCTCAGTTTCTCGGGATCGGCTGTATAGATGCCGGCGACCAGCGGTTGGACGAATCGCTCGAACACCTCGCTTCCTAATCGCCGCCGAGCGAACGACGCCACGCTTTCATCCGTCTCGTTACCACGCAGGATGAACGGCTCGGCCAGCAGCCGCAGTTTGCCTTGCAGGCTCAACAGTGGCGACCGCAGGATCGGCAGCAGCTTCCGCGGCGACATGAGATAGAAGTCTTCCGGAACGGGAACCAGCTTGCCGTTGCGAACCACGAACGCGCGGCGACGCGTTTCATCCGTGCGGACCAGCTCGCTTTCCATCCCCAGGTGACGACACAACTCCAGGGCAGCGGGGGGCGCGGTGAGAAAGTTGTCCGCCGCGCGCTCGATCAGGAAGCCTTCGCGCTCCGTTGTCTCAATCACACCGCCCACACGATTCGAGGCTTCGAAGAGCGAGAGCTTCGCATAAGGAAGTATTTCCGTGAGCCGATGCGCGGCAGCAAGCCCGCTGATGCCTCCGCCAATGATTGCAATGCGCGGCGAATGCAGGGCGGTAGTCACGTTGACGAAACGGTCCGATGTAAGAAAAAATCTTTGAGCGTGTCTAGGAATCCCGAGTGGCACGCTACGCCGTTAACCCTTTTCCAATACTAAGCAACCGCGGATAAACGCAGATGGACGCAGATAGAAGGCGAGTGAAGACCATCATGCACTTAATCATCGATTGCAAACAATCTGCGTTTATCCGCGTTTATCTGCGGTTGCTTCGCAAAAAAGGCTCACGCAGAGGCGCTAAGGCGCAGAGAAATTGAACCACGAAGGCACGAAGATCACGAAGAAGAAAGAAGGAGCAGGTTTTTTACAGCCACTTCCCAAATTCTTCGTGCCCTTCGTGCCTTGGTGGTTCCATTCATTCTTATCTTTGCGCCTTCGCGCCTTTGCGTGAGATTATCTT
>CAZGMU010000530.1:0-3009 GCA_964526975.1 uncultured Planctomycetaceae bacterium | reverse complement strand
TTGACGACGCACAATGCCAGCACGTCGCTGAACTCGGGATTGGCAGAACAGTAGGTCGCCACCGTGGGTACAAGCTCGGGCTTGGCACCCAGTCGTTTGTCGAAGGTGCGAAGGCTGGGGAACGATGGATCGGCATGGCCTTTGACCTGTAGTTGATCACCGGCCAATCTTTCCAGTAGCATCAACGAGTTATATGTAAGTAGTCTTTGCAACGTACACGTACTAAAAACTCTAAACATCTATAAACTTTTTTGCTCGCTCGTCATGCGATCTGGCGTGGCGAGCTGATGAGTTCATGGGGTGGGTGGCGAGCTGAATTTCTGCGCGGTCATGCCTTCGTGCGCACCGTTCAATTGCGTTACGTCAAGAGACTGCCTATGCTCCACTGCTCGCGAACCCTCAATCGCTGGGTCTCAAAGCGTGTAACGACAATGGGAGGAAAACATGCGCACTATAAAAGTGCTCCTTACAATCACCGCTCTGACACTTGGCTGCAGTACACTTTCCTTTGCGGCAGAGGACACTAAGCCTGCACCTGCTCCTGCTGCTGCACCGCTTCGAACCTGCTCCGCAAATAGCGCTGATCGCCTTCAATCATGCTCCGTGACTTGCCCTGAAGGTAAGACCGCGACGTGTGTTGGCGGTGCGCAAGGTGCCAGTGACGTGGATTGCACGTGTAAGTAAGTCTGGGGCGTTGAATTGGCGCTTTTGAGCGGCGGTTCCGCAAAGGTGCTGTCGTTTTTTACCTGAGAGTGATCACGCAAGTCGGGGGCCGCAAACCCTTCCAGCGCAGCAAGCGGCATGACTACGCCGCAGCTACCAAGACACCCCTGTCCTTGGGTGGTCGGCAACGGCGGCTTCGCAAGAGGTCGCCGTTTGTGCCGTCGCCGTTTGTGACTTAGCGGACAGGTGAACTCTTGCCGAGCAATGCCTTTGGTGGGAACATATAAAAATTAGCACATTCAATTTCGTACTCAGCTTCATTGCTGAGGCAGTTCGAACGTCGATAGCTGGCTTCCGTACCGTGCGCGATATTGCCGACAATAAATAGGGCTCGGTTGGTAGAAATCACCAGCTTCACACTCCAATGACTCTGGATCCATTGACTGTCTGGAGGTCACCATGAACACCAAGCAACTGTTCAGCACCGTGGCCTATGCGTTCCTAATTTTTGGGAATGGTGAGGCGAACGCTGGAAAGAGCATTGAAGAAACGGGCGTGCTTGTTTGCGTGACGGACAAGTGGGATGAGAAGGAGTTAGAGAAGGGACACAAGTCTGTCGATGCGGCAATGCGATGTGTGGTCGTTCCTGACGACCCCTCAGCGCCAAAATACTCGCAAGACTGTATTGGCAAGTACGAGTATTTGCCGGACGAGAGTTGGAAGAGCGCCGGTACCTGTACCGATACGTACAAAGGTGGCGACAAGATATTCGAGACCTGGGAAGAAGGCTCTCATCTCAAAGAATATACTTATAAGATCACGGGCGGCACGGGAAAATACGACGGTGCCAGGGGCGGGGGGACGTACATGTACGAGAGCCTAACAGACACCCTCGCAGGTGGAAGGTATAGAGGCAAGCTCGAGCTTCCTTGATCAGAACGCAAAAATCATCGTCCTGAATTGCGGATACGTTTGTGTCTGCTCAAACCAATTCAACAACCCGCCTCTGCTCTGCGCCCGCGTCAACGTAGCTGACTATGGTTCGTAAGCAGGTTGCGGTTTGCGCCGCAGCAATTACATATCGACTCAGAGGCTTGCCATGCGCCAAACTCTTCATCGACTTGTGCTGTCAGTTGGCGTTGCCATTGCCGTCAGCGGGTCGGAACCTGCAACGGCTCAGACGGACCAAGACAAGCTTTCGATTGAGACGCTGGTAAAGTCGGGCTGGCAAGTCGCGGGCTATACGAGCACCTTTGACAACCGCTCGGCCATGATCCTTCTTAAGCATTCTAGCGAGAGCTATCTGGTGCAGTGTCTGGCAGGCTACGATGTGCAGCGGACGCCACGCGTCTACGTGAATTGTTACGAGCTGCGCTGACAGTTGGGGCGGCGTCTGCGTTAGCGAGATCTTCAGCTACGACCGGTATGGTCCGTGACTACCTGGATCTCCCTTCGTTCCCAATCCAGGGATGCGTCATGTTGAGAGCGGCGGTTCTAGCCCAGGAACCGTCGCTTTCTCCTTTTCTGGCCAGCTCACGATTTCTTTGTTCTGCAGCGGGTGATCTTGACATTCATCAATGCGTGGCCGACGGCGCTCGAGTAGAGGCGCGCTGTCACGAAGTCTTAACCGTGGCGAGGCATTAGACACCCTCGCAACACAACGTGCGTCCGACGCCATGATGGTTTGTTGGCCCTGCGTTACCAAAGATGGGCAGATCGATGATCAATAGCTTTCAAGATTTCCAGAAGGTCGGCAAATTCGAGATGACGGGCTACATGCAGGCGATGGGCGAGTGGAACAAGAGCTGGCAAGCCATCGCTGCCGAGATGACCGACTACTCGAAGCGCTCGTTCGAAGACGGTGTGGCAACGTTCCAGAAGCTCGCCACCGCCAAGTCTCTGCCGGAGGCCCTGGAAATCCAGACGGCCTATGCCAAGAGCGCGTACGAAGACTACATGCAGCAGGCGGCGAAGATTGGCGCTATGTACCAACAGCTCGCCAAGGACACCTTTCAGCCGATCCAGCACGTCATGCAGGGTTCGCGGTAGCGTCGGGCCCACAGCCTGGTTGCTCAATAACTGAACGGCGGCTTCGGATGGGGTCGCCGTTTTGATTTCAGAAGCTCCACGACGGAACCTGTGGATGCAGCGGCCGTACGCTCGTTACGTGCCTTTACGGTCGGGCGAGCAGCTCGCATCCTCGAGCGGCGACGAAAGATTAAGCGACAAACCATCGAGCACCGTCGCAGAAAGCACTTGAACGCAGCAGCATGAACTCCAACCAGATGGGCCGAACCCTCTCTTAGATTACCCGCTCAAAAGTCCCGAAATCCCTGACGACGGACA
>CAZGMU010000529.1:0-3021 GCA_964526975.1 uncultured Planctomycetaceae bacterium | reverse complement strand
TGGTCCTTCGGTAGCCATTCTGACGGTGGTTAACGGCGTGATCGGATCGGTCGAGATATTGACGCTCACGTCGCCATCGTAGAACGTTTTCTGTTGCACGGCGTACTCACCGTACACGACCAGGCCCACCTCATCGCCGAAGTTCAGGTCCGTGAGGAACTGCAGGAAGAGCGAGGTGCCGTCTTTTAGCGCCTGGGTCGGGTAGTGGGGCGTGCGCCACAAGTCTTCCGATTCGTCACGCGAGAATCGTTGATTTTGGAAGTAGTCCATCAACGTGCGATAGCCATACTTTTGCTTGTAGGTGCCTTTCAGGCCTTTCACGTAATTGATATAGCCAGTCCACAACGAGTCGCTGGTCGAATTACTCGGCTTGTTCTTGGGCGAGCCGTCGCTGTTCCGCCCCGCTTGCGGGAAGGGAAACTTGCGGTTGCCGCTGACGTTGGTCGTCAGACCAAGCGTGCTGAGAATCGTCGAGTTATTGGTGCTGGATACGTAGGTGCCGGCGTAGGAGTTGATGCTGCCGAAGCCGTCGGAGGGGAACTTCGAAGCCGAGGTTCCCGGCCATTTCGGATCGGCTGCCCGCAAAGCGTCCCACATGCCGTCGAGCGCCGCGGTGACTTCCGAAGACGCCAGGCTTGAAGCGAGCGAGCTGTCATCGTTCATCGATGCCGAGAAATCGAGCACGAGAACCATGTCGCGAGCCTCGACAAACGCGGAGGAGCTCGCCTTGAGAGGCACTTTACTCTTGTTGATCGCCCAGCCGAACGCCAATGGGAACTGACCATCGGCGGCGGTCACGTCGCTTTCGGTACGGCGAGCCGCTACCTGAACGACGTTGTAAGGCGTTGCGCCCCATTGAACGGACCAATCGCCATTATTGTAAACGCGTTTGCCGAACTTTACGTCCTTGGCCGGATCGACGAACACGCCATTGGCGGCAGCCACTTCCGCGGCCATCGCCCGGGCCGAATTGACCGCGATCGAATTCGCGTCGATCGTAACGGATCCTTGGCCCTGACCGGCCGCGTAGACAGCCGCATTGATTTCCTGCGATGCCGCCAACGACGCGGCATCGACCGCATTTTGCATTTTCGTCTGAGTCATCACGATGCGGCCCGTGTCGACCGACAGCGCCAAAAAGGCAAACAGCACGGTCAACAGGAAAGCGGTGAGCACGATGACTACGCCCCGGCGCTGGCGCCATGGTCGCTTTGTTTTCTTCCGACGTGGGTCTTGGTTGTTTCTCATGGTGCGTTCTCCTTGGCCCCGTGTCGGGGCGGATCAGATACTGAAAAGCAGCGCAGAAGTTTTAACTCCCCAGAGGTTTATTGGGAGATTGTCGCCTTACCGTTGCGGAACACGACTTTGGCTGTCAGGCCGTAGTCGCTCGTCGCCGAAACCGGTGTCAGGCTCACTTTCGAGTAGTTGACCGAAACATTCACGTCAAAAAGCTTGAGCTCGTTCTGAGGATCGTCCAGATTGAAATCGGAGGTGGGGTTGAGGTGATCCTTCACGCTTACCGTGATGTCGTTCTTGTTGACGCCGTAAGTCGTCAGGTAGTTTTTCACTTCCTGGACAAGCTTTTGGTTCGATGTCTGTCCGGCCGTGAGCATGCCGCTGTGGTCCATCGAGGCAAAGCGGGCCCCTTCGCGGGCGGCGTTCTGCAACTGGGTCTGCATTTCGAATGCCTTGCCGTACTGGATCATGCCGAACACGATCGCCAACAGAACAGGCGCCACGATCGCGAATTCGACCGCGACAGCACCTTGGCGAAGTTGTTTCTTCGATGTCGATGTCATGGTAGTGGTTCTCCGGTGCGATCGTTTACTCGTGGCGCATGAACGCCTGTCCGTCCAGGGTCACGTTCTTGAGGAAATAGCCGATGACAGGAATATGCTTCACGATGGCGATATCGTCATATTTCACTTTGGCGCGAACCATGAACATCTGCCGTGGATCCGCGTTCATCAGTTCGATGTCTGACAGGCTTTCTAGCGCGGCGCCGCTCGTCCCAGGACTGGCGGTATCGAAAGGGCTGGCGTCTTTCACGTACACTTGGACCGCCGTGGTATTGATCGCGGTTTCGAGCACCTGGAGCGCCTTGGCTTTCACCACCGCAGTGCTATTGCCTTCGGTCGAGCCAATCCGAGCGGCCCTGCGGCAGGCGCTGTTCAGCACATGCTGCACAAAAATGGCCCGGCCCAGCTCGACCAAACCGAAAACGAACAACAAGAACAGGGGCAGAACGAGCGCTGTCTCAACGACCGTCGTGCCTAATCGCGTACTGCGTCGTCGTTTGCGAAAAGCGCGCATCATCGGAACGATTCGTCGTGCGTTCTGCGGTGAACAAACGTCTGCGGGCGGGGGCCAGCCCAAGGTGGTCGCTGCAAACGTCGAGACAAGTGGTGGGAAAAGGTTGGCCGGGTTGGAGTCATCATGGAGCAGCATTGTTTTGCTGATCGGCGATGACACAATCCCGCCATTTGAACCATAGTTCACAAACGGAGTGTGCGCCGCCTCTTGAGAAAGAAACTGTTCGAAACCGACAGATTCTTCGCGGAGCAGCGCTAAGCGCGGCATAATCGTCAAACGCCGAACACGATCAACAGAGGAAAGCGCGACCGGCTCGAAGCCGCAGAGAAGTAGCTGAATTCACAAGAATTCGGCCACACAGGAAACCAATGGCCATAGCAGAAACTAAAGCAGCGAGTCATGAGGCTAGTCCCGACGGGAATAAACCACACCATTCGCGGAAATGCTAGAAGCTTTTTGTTTCGAAGCCGTTTTAGAAGTCGGCTCCGATTTGCAGCGCCGGTCCGAGAACGCCGATCGATTCGACGCCGGAGTATTGGGCCAATACATCGCTCCGCCAATTTTGCATTTCAAACAAGAACCGAGCGCGAACGTCGAAGTTGCCTAAACGCCGGGCCAACTCGACACCGCCGTATAATTCGTTGACCAGCACATTGTCGTTACGAATTCGGGCATCGACGAATTGGCTCGTGGGATCGCCGTCCCAAT
>CAZGMU010000528.1:0-3026 GCA_964526975.1 uncultured Planctomycetaceae bacterium | reverse complement strand
CTTTCTGAGCGAGCGCCGCTTCTCCCAAGGCCTTTTGGTATTCGGCGCGGGCCGTATCGGTCTTCGCTTGCGCTTCACGGGCCTTCTGTATGGCCTCGGCTTGTTTGGAGGCCAGTTCGGCTTCCGCAGAGCTCACGTAGGCCTCGGCTTGCTTGACTTTCGATTCTGCTTCTCGAAAGGAGCGTTCAGCGATTTCCAGATTGAGCTTCGAGGCCAGGCCGTCGCGGTTCAAATCCTGTTGGCGCTGCCAGTTTGCGCGCGATTGCAGCTCGGCCGCTTGTGCGCCGATGAGACCTTGGCGCTCAGCAGCCAGCTTTTGATCGGCCATTTCTACTTGCTTGTTCGCGGCCTCGATGGCTTTTTCTTGTGCTTCCTCGTAGGCGGTAACCTTGCCGGCATAGGCTGCGTACATCTGATTCGCTGCTTCCAGCTTTTGTTGTGACGCTTTCAATTGGTCTTTCAAGCGGCTCAAGTATTCTGGATCGTTATCGCAAATCTCCAACAGGAAGTCGCCCTGCTTGACACGCATGCCTTCATAAATGGATTCGTTCCAGCGCACGATACGACCCGAGATCGCAGCATCGATCGTTTGCTGTCGCTCGAGAGGCGCGTAAGCCACAACTCGGCCAGTACCTTTGACTGACTGCTGCCAGGGCAGCAGCAACATGGCGACCATCGAAAGCAACAACAGCACCACGAACAGATTGGCGAGGCGACGGGGCCCGCGGGGCGATGCGACCATACGCAGGGCGAGCCATTGCCGCTCGTCGACCTTGAACATGCTCTGCCTGCGCTCACGGTCCGCCTGCTCAAGCTGTGTAGCGAGCGAGCGCGTCGACTCGACAGGGTTGGCTTCGCTGGGATCGAGCACGGTTGATTTGGGTTTGGGCGCCATCGGAATCAATCGCTCCTCCGACTTGCCGAGTTTGCAAGAGACTGCGGTCGATGAGCATCTTCATTGGGCAAGCGATACGTCTGTCCGAACTTGCTCGCGATATCGTCTCGGCAGGTGGCAATGACAGTGGTCCACGGCACATCAGGCGTCGTCAGCAGCGATACTACCCGCTCAAGAGCGTCGTCGGGCAAGCCGTCAAGTATTCCATCCAGTAGAAGTAGCCGTGGACGGCCCGCGATCGCGCGTGCCAGCATCAAGAGGCGGGCCTGATTCGAGGAAAGCGGTGCACCGTTAGTTGCCAGCGGGTGTTCGAGCCCGCCCGGCAATTGCATAACTCGATCGAGCAAGCCCACGCTGTGCAGGGCGCGTCGTACATCGTCGATGCCGATCTTGGATCGGTGCAAGTGCACGTTCTCTGCCAAGGTACCGGCAAAAACCTCGACCGACTGTGCGAACGCGATGCGCTCGCGCATGGAGTCTGCCCGCAGTTCCCGCAGATCGACATGGTCAAACTCGATGCGTCCTGTGATCGGCTCTCGCATGCCGAAGATCAGTTCCATGATTGTCGATTTACCACTGCCGGGCGGTCCCAGAATTGCCAGGCAGTCACCGCTAGCCACCTGGAATTCCACCTGCTCGAAGAGCGCGTGTTGCGTGCCGTAACGGTACGAAAGTCCCCGCACATGTAAGGTGGCGGGCAACTTTGGGTGCGGATGAAAGTACTCCTCATAATGCTCGAGGGGTATGTCGAACAAATGGCCTAACTTGTCGACGGCGGCTAGTAGGTCATAATACGCGTCGAGGTACTTAGCCAGCTTGGTAAAGGAGCCCACGATCGCCGTGACGATCAACTCGGCAGCGACGAGTTGTCCCAAAGTCAACTGCCCAGCAATCACCAACCAGCCGCCAAGTCCGAGCAAGACGGTGCTCGCCACCACTTGCAAGCCCAGCGTAAACATCAGTTGTCGAAACACGATGCGGAAGTGCTGCGTCCGCTGGGTGACGTACCCCACGGCCAAGTGATCGGCCTTGGCCAACGCCAGCTCTGGACCACCTTGATAGCGAAAGGTAACCGGATGACGCATTAGTTCCTCCAGCCAGGCGCCAACCGCATATTTCGCTCTCGATTCTTGGATCGACGTGGGGACAGCGTTGCGCCCGAACACAAAGATCGCGACGCTGATCATCAATAACAAGAACGCGTTGAAGCCGAGCAGTAAGGGGTGATAGAACGCGAGCACGGCCATGCCGATGATCGTGGCCAGTGCGAGCGCGATACCATCGAGGAGCAGACTCGCCGTGGACTTTTGCACGATCACAACTTCGAAGAAGCGATTGGCCAACTCCGGAGCATGCTGCGCATCGATCGCTTCGCGACGCACGCGCGGGAAACGATAGGCTAGGTCCGCCACGATACGTACGAACAAGCGACGCTGGATCAACTCCGAAATATAGGTACGCACGGCCTGGATCGCGGCGCCGAAACCAAGGAATACGGCCAGCATTAACGACAGCACCAGAATGGGCTGCAAGAGCTGCCCGAAGGACACCATGTTCACCAACGCCTCGACAGCAATTGGCGTGGCCAACGCCAGCACTCCCACCAGAAGTGCAAAGACGATCATCGACCAGATGTCGTTCCACTCCGGACGCAAGAGCCCCATCAGTCGTGCGAAAGGGGACAGCGATGCACCATGGTCGTGGTGATCGCCGCCACTACTCGCCTCACGACATCCGAGCGCGGACTGCGCTACCACCCAGGGCATGTGCGAGTCGGCATCGGCGGCACCCGTCAGTGGCAGCAACTGTTCGGCATTCATCCATTCCGATTTCCAATTGCTTTCAGCACGCGCCACCAGCAATCGCTTTCCTTTGACGTCTGTCACTACCAGCCAGGTCGGAGAGCGCCCGGCCTGCTGGGCGAATGTCATGATGGGAGTGTCCGGAGAGGCGATCTGCGTCGCTCGCGCGAGGTCGCATTGCATTGCAACAAACCGGATTCCCAGCGACTCGCCCACTTCGATCAATCGGATCGACCAGGTTTTCAATTCTTCGCCCGGCCAGGAGCGGGAGGCTTCGGCCAACGAACGCGTAACGACCAGACGATCGAATGGAACGTTGAGCGATTGAG
>CAZGMU010000527.1:0-3072 GCA_964526975.1 uncultured Planctomycetaceae bacterium | reverse complement strand
AGCGATGTCTGCCCGGTGAAGATCGATTTGCACCAGCAGCTTTTTATCTCGCGAGGCAATTGGCCGGCTTCGGGCTGGTGCCGAAGAGCAAGCAGTTTGGCATCAAACTGGCGGCAATGGTGTTCAGTCGCCCATGGCTTTACCGCATCGCTGGCCGCATGGCCCGATTAGCGTTGCGAGTAACGCCTCGCAGCCTCGTTTACAGTCGCCTCAACATCTGGGGGCGGCAACGGGAATTGCCGCCACCTCCGAAGCAAACATTCCGCGACTTGATGCGCAAGCGTGACTCCAACGGTAGGGCGAAGTGAAGCCATGTCCAATAAAGACGCTATCTTGAGCTCGCTCCGCCGCAATCGCCCTGCGGCCGCCGAGTTGCCCGCGCTCGACCATGCGTGGACCACCTACGACGACCCACGAGCTAAATTTATCGAAGTGCTCGAAGCCATTGGCGGTAAAGTAATCGTTGCCAAAAACAGCGCCGATCTGAACGGCCAAATACAGCAGCTCCCACAACTGGCGTCCGCCAAAAAGGTTGTTTCGCTGGTGCCTGGCGTCGGAACTCCGAATGTCGATGCGTCTGCAGTGGCATCGCCGCACGGATTCGCCGACACCGACGTAGCCATCCTGAATGGCGAGTTTGGCGTCGCGGAAAACGCCGCGATCTGGGTTACCGATCGCAACATTTCTCCCCGAGTACTCTTTTTTCTGTGCCAACACCTCGTTCTGGTCGTGCGGGCCAGCGAAATCGTCGACCACATGCACGCCGCCTACGCCCGGATCGCGGCCGCGCAAAACGGTCGCCCATTCTCCGAACCAATGTTCGGGGCCTTCATCGCCGGCCCGTCGAAAACGGCCGACATCGAGCAATCGCTCGTGATCGGTGCTCACGGCCCGCGCTCGCTAACTGTCTGCCTCATCGACGGTTGAGTGTGGTCCCTCAGCCAACCGGCAGATTCCACACGATCAGCAGAATCACAATCCACGGTCCCGCATTGGGACAACCGCTAGCTGCCGGCCGACTTTACGGAATAGTCAGGTGATACTCTCCACATCGTCCGCATTGTGTGCCGTAGGGCCAGTTGCTCATCATGGGTGATCCCGTCGTTTCGATCATCGTCCCCACGTTTGAGCGGCCCGCGAGCCTCCAGTTGGTGCTCAAGTCGCTCGACTGCCAGACAGGCCTCGCAGACGATGCGATGGAAATCATCGTCGCCGATGATGGCTCGCAAGACGAAACGGCCGAAGTCGTTGATCGTTTCCGCGCCCAGTCGCGATTCCGGGTTCAATTTACGACCCACACACACGACGGTTTTCAGCTCGCCAAAACGCGGAACGACGGCGTGCGGGCATCGACCGCGCCGTACCTGGTCTTCCTCGACGGCGACTGTGTCGCGCCGCGCGACCATGTCTGGCAACATTTGCGCCGGCGAAAACCTAAAAGTGTCATGGGCGGCTACTGTTACTACTTAGATAGTGTCACGTCGGCTCGGATCGACGAAGCGGCGATCCAAGCCGGCACATTCACCGAGTGGGTCAGCCTCGAACTCAAGAAGAAACGCAACCGCATCGACTGGAAGGCCCGTTTCTACTCGTTGATCCGCCACTCCAATCGCCCCAAGCTGTACGGCGGTGCGTTCGGCATTTGGCGCGCCGACTACGAGGCCGTGAATGGCTTCAATGAAGAGTTCACCGGTTGGGGTTGCGAGGATGATGAATTTCGTATGCGGCTGCAACGAGCTGGAATTCGAATCCGCTCGATCCTCCGCTGGACCCGCACCTATCACCTCTGGCACCCGCCTGCAGCTAGCTACCCGAAACGGTGGCAAGACGGCCCCAATGTCGCCCGGCTTCGTCTGGAAGCCCAGCGAACCTCCCCGCGCTGCACCCACGGCCTGCAGAAAACAGCCGCTTAACTTGTCAGGCCGACTCATCCCAGTCCTCATTAAAACCAGATGATCTCACGCAAAGGCGCGAAGGCGCAAAGAAGAGCGAAGAGAAGTAACCGCTAATCAACGCTAATTGGGGCGAATGAGGATGAAGTTCCCACGCCCAGAGCTTCTTCATTAGCGACCACCAGCGGTTTCACCAAATCAATTTTTCGCGCATTCTCATGCCTTTTTTGGCACATTCATCCCCGCGGCAAAGCGACTTTTCATTTCATATTTTTCGCAATTTATCCGCCTTAAGCCAAAACGTCGGCCCTAAGCGTGCCTCGAACGGCCATTCGCTACTCGGCTAATTGAGGGTGTCCGGAAATTCGAGCTTATGGGTGGCACGCTCTGAGTCTTCGAAGGGCGTGGAACGTACCATTCTGCGGGCCACGCCCTTCCCAAAGCGTCAGGGCGCGCCACCCGGCTAATTGACTGGCAGACGATCCGTGGTACCATCATCGGTTTGGATTATCAGGATCGTAATGACAAAGGGATTTGTAACCATTCCCTCGCGTGCTTGAAGGATTAGGCGCGCACTTCCTCGGAGCCAGGAGGATGCTCGGGACGCTGCCCAAGAGAGCGGACCTATGAAGCGTCATCTTCACGATCCATTGGCCGCTCGACGTGTTCCGGGACTCGGTATGCGGCTCGAGTCGAGCTTGAAGTCACAACGCACCCAACGAGTAACATCATGACGTGGTCCTTCTTTGGCGGTAAGAAATCAGGCAAGCGCAATAAATCCAGCCGGCAGGCCAATCGCCGCCGTGGCGCCTTTAGCACTCGCCAAAACCGCTTCGAGCACCTCGAACGACGCGATCTGCTTGCGGTACTCACCGTCAATACGAACAGCGATCCCGGCGTATTTGGGGACGCGAACCTGTCGCTCCGCGAAGCACTGGCCGTGGTCAACGCCGGCACCACCTCCGGCCTGGGCCTGAGCGCCGCCGAACTGGCGCAGATCGACACCACCACGGCGCTCGGCACGAACGACACGGTCAATTTTTCCGGCGTCGTCTCGCCGATCTCGCTGTCGAGCGCGCTCTCGATCCAAAAGGCCGTGACGATCGCCGGCCCTGGACTAACAAGCCTTTCGATCGACGGCAACAATACGTCGCGCATCTTCGATATCGAATCGACCGCC
>CAZGMU010000526.1:2274-3076 GCA_964526975.1 uncultured Planctomycetaceae bacterium | reverse complement strand
CCGCTCGTGTTGGGCTTCGATCTCGGTGAGGCCGCCGATGCCCGAACCAATGATGACTCCGCAGCGGAACGGCTCTTCCTTGGAGAAGTCGAGACCGGAGTCGCTCACGGCGTCGATCCCGGCGACGAGAGCGAACTGGGTGAAGCGATCGATCCGCTTTTCTTCCTTGCGATCGATGTAGCCCTCGGTCGACCAGTCGTAGATGTCGCCGCCGAACTTTACCTTATGGCCGGTGGTATCGAAGACCTTGAGCGCGTGGATTCCGCTTTGTCCGCGCAGCACCTTTTGCCACAAGTCATCGACTTTGCAACTCAGCGAGGTAACAGCGCCAATTCCAGTGACGACGACGCGTCGTTTCATAAGCGAGGAGCGAGAAGCAGGGAGGTGATAAAAAATGACGAATGACGAATGTCAAATGACGAATGGTGATCATTCGTCATTCGTCATTCGGGAATTCGTCATTAACGCAAGATCCCGATGTAAGTGAGCCAGCTTCGGGCTAGCTTTTGCCGTTCGCGCCGGCTTCGATGAACTGCACCGCTTGGCCGACGGTCTGAATTTTTTCGGCAGCATCGTCTGGAATATTGATGTCGAATTCTTCTTCCAGCTCCATGACGAGTTCGACCGTATCCAGCGAATCGGCGCCGAGGTCGTTCACGAACGACGTTTCTGGGGTAATCTTGTCGCGATCCACGCCCAAATTGTCGGCAACGATGTCTTTCACTCTTTCCAAAACTGAGGCGGCCACCTTGATTCTCCTGCTACAAATCCAGTATTCGAATAATTGTGTTGTATTGTGAAG
>CAZGMU010000526.1:0-2264 GCA_964526975.1 uncultured Planctomycetaceae bacterium | reverse complement strand
GGGCCCGAGGCGCCTGCCAAAATCGCATACCAGCAAAGCCCGCATGGAACGTGCTACCACGCCCCGTGCTAGGCTGTAAGCCACTTAAGATAGAGCGACTCCATAAGGCAGGTCAAGATATACCAATTCCCGGGGCGAGCTGTCCAGGGCGGAAGTAAGAGCGGGGAGCAGGGAGCATGGGGCGGGGAACAGGAAGGGGGAATGGAGGCGAAAAACGGCACGTGACGGGTGTTTCTGACCCCCGGCTCTTTGCTCCTCGCTCCCCGCTTTTACGGGGTCAGGCCGCCGTCGATGGTGATGACTTCTCCCGTGATATAGGCGGCCGAATCGCTGGCCAGGTAGAGGACGGCGTCGGCCACCTCGTCGGCTTCGCCCAGCCGTTTGGATGGGATGCGGGTTTTGACGAACTCGTCCAGCGTGGCGCCCATTGCCTGGGTCATCTCGGAGGCGATGAAGCCGGGGCAGACGGCGTTGACCGTGACCTTGCGACTGGCCAGTTCTTGGGCGACGGTGCGGGTGAGGCCGATGACGCCGGCTTTGGAGGCCGAGTAGTTGGCCTGGCCGGCGTTGCCCATGAGGCCGGAGACGCTCGAGATATTGATGATGCGGCCGCTACGTTTGCGCATCATGACGAGCGATGCCGCGCGGGTGAACAGGAAGACGCTGCGGAGGTTGGTCGCGATGACGGCGTCCCAGGCTTCGTCTTCCATGCGCGGGATGAGCGTATCTTTGGTGATGCCGGCGTTGTTGACGACGATATCGATCGCGCCCCAACTTTCGGCCAGTTCTTCGATGAGCTTAGTCACGGCGGCGCTATCGGTCACGTCGCAAGGATGAACTTCGGCGGCGCCGCCGGCGGCGGTGATGGCGTCCGCGGTTTCTTTGAGCTTATCGGCACTGCGGGCGACGCAGGCGACCTTTGCGCCGGCAGCGGCGAGCCGTAGTGCGATGGCTTTGCCGATGCCGCGCGAGGCGCCGGTTACGATCGCGGTCTGGCCGCTGAGGTCTACTTGGATGCGTCGGTTTTTTTGTTCTGACATGGTGTTGGTGGTTCCGATTAGGATTTACCACAGAGGCACAGAGGGCACAGAGAAGACATTTAAGGAAGTATCCGCAGATGCACACAGATGATCGCAGATAAGAATTGAATAACTTTCTATCGTCTTGTTTTTATCTGCGTCCATCTGCGTTTATCTGCGGATAAATTTCTTCTCTGTGCCCTCTGTGTCTCTGTGGTGATTTATCTTAAGGAGTGATGTTTTCGACAGGGGTTTTGCGGTTGATGCGTTTTAGGAGGCCGGCGAGGACGCGGCCGGGGCCTAGTTCGTAGAACTGGGTGATGCCTTGGTCGTCGAGCAGATAGCGCATCGAGTCTTCCCAGCGGACTTGGGAGCAGACCTGCTGGATGAGTAGCTCGCGGATTTCGTCGGGGTCGTCGTGTGGGCGGGCGTCGACGTTGGAAACGACGGGAATTCGTGGCTTTTGCATGGGAACGTCGGCCAAGGCTTGGCGAAGGCGTTCGACGGCAGGTTGCATGAGCGAGGTGTGGAAAGCACCGGCGACGGCTAGCGGGATGACCTTCATCGCACCGGCGGCCGTAGCAAGGGCCAGCAGGCGTTCGCAGGCGGCGGTTTCGCCGGAGCAGACGATGTTGCCGGGACACAGGAGGTTGGCGATTTCCAGTATCTGATCGCTACGCGCTTCATCGACGAGCTTCTGCACCTGTTCGCGTTCCATGCCGAGGACGCTGATCATGCCGCTAGAGACGGCGTCGGCGGCGTCTTGCATGGCGCGGCCGCGCTCCTGCACGACGCGCAGACCGGACTCGAAATCCATCACGCCGGCGAATACGAGGGCCGTGTATTCGCCGAGGCTGAGGCCGGCCGCGGCAGCGCAGCCATCGACGACGGCTGGTGAGTCCTGCTTTAATTGCTCAAGTGCGGCGAGGCCGGAGACAAATAGTGCAGGTTGGCTGTAGACGGTTGTATCAAGTTCGGCAGCGGGGCCTTCGGTGCAGAGTTGATATAGGTCGTAGCCGAGAATCGCCGACGCCTGGTCGAAAAGCGCACGCGCGGCGGGAACTTTCGCGCAGACGGCCGCGCCCATGCCTACGGTTTGAGCGCCCTGACCGGGGAATAGGAACGCGACTTTGAAATCGCTTGTGGACATCTCGTTTCCAGAACCCGGTGGAAATTTTGTTCCAGAACAATGAGCCTGAAAGGCTCCGATACGATAGCCCAGGGCGCAGCCCTGGGAAAGAGTTA
>CAZGMU010000525.1:0-3078 GCA_964526975.1 uncultured Planctomycetaceae bacterium | reverse complement strand
GTGCGCGGTTGTTGCGATGAGTTGGTCATCGGGGAACTTGAATGAGACGATGGAGCTGCCCCTCACCCCGGCCCTCTCCCGGAGGGAGAGGGAGTTTATTTTGTTCGTGGGGCGATGATGTTGGTGAGGCTGTCCTTGGTGTCGGCGATGCGTTCGAGGTGTGGGTAGCGGGGGCCGCCGTTGTAATCGAGTTTGGCATTGAGAAAGTAGCTGGCGTTTTCAAGTAACAGGTCGATGTGGCCGGTCTTCGGTGTGGCGGCGATGGCATCTTTGAGGAGGTCATCATCAAACTTGCGGCCGTTGACGCCGAGGATTTTCATGTTGGGACCGATGCCGGCTTTGTCGGCGGGGGAATCGGGAACGACGTCGATCACGGTGTTGTCTTCGCTGCCGAGGATGAGGCCGAGGGTGAAGCGGAGGTCGAGACGTTTGCCCGACTTGTTGAGGGCGTCGAGCATTTTGTTGGGAGTGGTGTTGAAGACGAGTTTCCAGCCGCCTTGCGCTAAGCCGGCGAGCGGCGGGTTGGCGTCGAGTGATTTCAGGCGGGTGCTGAAGAAGGTCTTCCAGTCGTGGGGATAGACTTTGTTGAGCGTGGCGAAGACATCGTCGGCGGTGTAGGGGACGACGGTGGGTTTTGCGCCGGCGAGGCCGGGGTTGCCGGAGCCCTCGCCGTGGAAGGCGCGGCAGAAGTCGTCGAGTGATTTCTTGCCGTCGGTCTTTTGGCGGATGAGTGTGTCGGCGTCGAGCCAGATGAGCTCGCCTTCGTCGTAGAAGTCGGTGCCGCGGCGGCGGTGCGACCAGTTGCGGCCGGACTGGTAGAGCTTCGGGGCCATGTCGGCGGTGTCTTGGAGCGGGCGCCAGGTGCGGCCGAGGCGGGCGGCCTGACTGGCGGAGATGAGGGCGAGGTTGTCTCGATACTCTTCCGGGCTCCAGAGGCCGACGCGGGCGGCCATCACGTCGCCATAGTATTCGGTGAGACCTTCGTAGACCCAGAGCAGGTCGCCCTGCATCGGCTTCTGGTAGTCGGGCGAAAGCTGACCGACAGGGCGGCGATGCTTGCCGTTCCAGGAGTGGAAGTACTCGTGCGTGAGCAGGCCACCGAACGTGCGGAAGATGTCTTCGTCGATGAGCGTGCGCTCGTACGAACGGTTGTCGGAGCACTCATGGTGCTCCAAGCCGTTGTAGCCGGTGCGGTCACTCAGCGTGAGCAGGAAGTGGTATAGCCGGTAGTGACGACCGCCAAACAATTCGGCGAACTCCGCCGGCACACGTTGGTAGTTCTTCACGCGCTCCGGGCTCATGGCGAGGGCGGCTTCGCTGTCGGCGGCGATGTCGATGACATGGGCTGGTGTTTTACCGGGCGTCAGATCGATTTGCTTGAAGTGGCGACCGGCGAGGAGGGGTTGCTCGATGAGCATTTCGAGCGAGACGGGTTTGAAGTGAATGGCGCCGTCCGCCGGCGAGCCGGCGGCTTGGGGCATGGAGCAACCGAACTTCCAGCCGGCGGGGAGAACCACGGAGGGCTCGACCATGAGCTTCGCGGCGTCGGTGCCTTTGGGAAACAGCGTGACGAGGTTCCATTCGAGGATGGTGAGTTGGCTGGATGTGTTCGGGTCGTTGCCGGAGCCGCCGGTGGGGGCGAGGTACTCCAGTTCGGCATCGAGTGTGGTTACGCCGGCGGGTATGTCGAGGTGGACGGCGTACATGTCGACGAGATCGCGACGCCAGGCGAGCGGTTTACCGCCCGCAGTGAACTTCATACCGGCGATGTCGGTGATGGGGCCGATGGGGCTGTGGTAGCCGGGGATCCACTGCGGGTAGACGAGCGTGAGCGGGCCGGGCTTCACGGGGATGGAAAGCTTCGCGCGGATGAGGCCGCGTGGGACTTCGGTGAGGTCGGCGCGAAGGGTCATGGTCTCGGCGGCGGGGGCGGAGCGGGCCGAGAGAAACAGCGCAAGGATGGTCAGGGTGAGCAAGAACTGGCGGGCGGAAATCGTCACGATTGGCTCCGGTTGGCGGGTGATGAGTTTTGGTGCGTTTGTTGAAGTGGATTTTTTATTCCAAAAACTGATGATTTTGGAGTGGAGGGGCAGCGAATTCAGGTTTAATTCCAGGCGATTGCTTGTCATCGTGTCCCTAAATTCATGGAATATTGGAAGTTGGTTTAACCCTGCAAGCGCGGTTCGTTACTCAATCCAAGCTCCCGCCGCCATCCCTAAAAATATGAACAGCACAAATCCCGCGAATCCCAACATGCATCGCCGTCGCGCTGCAAGGCCGCGTTCTGTTAATAAGTGAGGGCGAAATATGATGTTCCAGGGGCTGTCGTACCAGGTCTGAAAAAGCGGAACGCCCTCTTTCCGATTGGCAACCATACGAAATAAATTGATCACGCAAGTGAACCAAGACACGATCGCGCCGACCAGCGAAATGGCGACCATCGTTCCTGAAATGACTTCTAGCATCATGGCGGCATTGATCGACCTTTTGGAAGCAACGAGCGAGATTATATCACGTGGCGAAGGTGCTCGGCATCGCTCTAGGTCATATGTTTCATCGCAGGCTACAGGGAGTGTGGTGCGCCGTGGTGTGGTCTGAATTCTGGCGAATTCAGCTACGGGGTTTTTGGTTATGGGAGGTAGCAAATGGGCCGAGCAGGTCGACGAGGAAGGTGGATTTGTCTTTTTGTTCGAGGAACTTGAGTGCCTGCTGGAGGCTGCGGGTGTCGCGAATTTCTTCACAGACGCTCAGCACGTGGTACTCGAAAATGGCGTGGATACGCTTTTCGATACTGGACGATCGGATGGGATCGGGAACTTCATCACGGATCGCACTCAGCACCTCCTTCATAACGGCGCGGGCTTCGCGAGCACCGAAGATGCCAGACTGGCGGCGGCCGAAGGCTTCGGGGAACAGTCGTTCGAGGAGCCAGGCGGCGGCGCGCCAATGCGTGCCGGCGGCGCGTTGCATCGCGCGCAAGGGGATGAGCTTGGCTTGGGCTTCGGAATCACGAAGCCGCTCGCCGAACTCGGCGTTGCGCTGGGCTTCGCGGCGAATCGTGTTGACGGAGCAGTGGAC
>CAZGMU010000524.1:0-3087 GCA_964526975.1 uncultured Planctomycetaceae bacterium | reverse complement strand
TCGTCTACAAATCTTGCAGCCGCAACCACGCCAGCTACGAATTCCGTGGCGACTGGCACGCCGGCAGCGCCACCGAATTTAACGATTCCCGTCACAGCGCCGACCGCATATCCAAGTTCACCAGCCGACGCGCTCGCAGACAAAATCGCCGCAACTCCAAATACGACCGGGAAAACGGCAGCTTCGCCAACCGCCATGGCGGCCCAATCCGCTTCACCAGCATCGCCGGCGACTCAATCGGCTGCCGCCGGCCCCTACGATCCGAAAGGGTACAAGCCCAGCACGACACTGGCGTCGGTTGGGCCAAATACGGGCAGCGGTACGGGTGAGGTTGATCGCTATGGGATGAGTTCGGCCAGCTCTTATTCGGCGCCGGCTGCAACGAGTACCGCAGCATCGCCTGTCAGCCCATCGACAGACCAATACGGTGCTGTCTCGGCAGCATCGAGCCCGGCGGCCGCCGCTCCACCTGCGACCAGCACGGCGGCTACGACTCCAACTACCTCGGCCACCACACCAGTTGCCTCGCCTGTGGCGGATCGATACGCGATGCCAGCAACACCGCCATCCGCAACGGGGGTTGGCTCCGCGCCTGTTGCCCCGGCTGCTAGTGTGGCGAATGCAGCAGTAACTACTACAATTGCGAACGCGTTGACGACAACTCCCGTTACTTCCTCGCCCACGATTGCGACCACTGCGGTTGCCGCAGGAGGATACCGCCCTGGCGGCACGTCGAGTTATGTATATGACATGACGGCGGCTCCCGTTGAAGTCGCCTCGCGACCAGCTCCGCCAACATCCATACCAGTCTCAACGCGCACGATTGGTTCAGGCGGTGATGCTTGGACACCGCCAGCGCCTGCCACAATGCCAGCCGGAGCACGCACGTATTAAAATGCGATCCACGCCGGCTGCTACCAGCCGGCGGACACGATCAAGTTTAAAAAACGATCCTGCAGGCCATGGCTGCGCTCTACCAGCCCATCACCATGTTCGACTCGATCACTTTGCGTGATTGCTCAAGGTCGGCGCCAGTTTCGTGCATGTAAAGCCGGATGGCGTGGACCTTGTCTCCCTCGGCTTTCGACAGGCAATCACGAGCCGTATGGCATGGGTCCATTTTCCCGGCAATGCCAAGCGCGCTCTTGGAGATCACCCAAGTATCACGCGGCCGTTTGGTAAGGCGTATGACGTGTTCTTGCGGATATGCGTCGCCGACGACCGCGGAGGCGGCGTCGCCATCCTCGGCCCAAGTGATCACGATGTGGTTCTCGGTCTCAACTTCGAACAGGGGCATGCTCCACTCCTTTCCAAACGAACTCGTCGCAATACCAGCCCAGACCCGTATGGTCGGGCGCAGAGGTAAGTACCTAACCCTGATGGTACGACGCCCGGCGGCAAAACGTCAACGTCCCCCCGCAAGTTGCCACATAGCCACGCATGGGGGCTACCGGTTCTGCTGGCGATGGGGCTGCCAGGACCCTCCTTGCCACACGGTGATTAGCCCCGCTGTCTGCACTCGCCTTGGAATGGCGATCCGCGGTCAAACAGTAGCATCTGTCGGCATTGAAATGGAAGCCGTGCCGAGAATTTGAATCGGAGATTCTTTGCAAGTCTGCTCCCCAGCGTTTGCCAGGGCAGCTTCGAAATCTTCGCGTATGTGATTTCCTGTGTGAACGAACAGGCGATTGACTCCGGCCGCTTTCGCGCTATAGAGGGCCGAGTCAGCCCGTCCAAGCAGATCTCGGGCGTCGTCTTCCGCTTGTACTTCAGATAAGCCGCAATTCACAGTGGCAGACAACTCCTCGACAACTCGTCGCCGCACTCGGTGAGCGAATACCCGTGCGCCCGATACCTCTGTCTGCGGCATTACGACAACAAACTCGTCATCTCCATAACGGGCTACGAAATCGCTGTCCCGCATGCAGGCGCGAATAATGCTCGCCAGCTTTGGCAGCCGTGGAAGAATCCCGGTCATCGAACTGCTATTAGTTGCTCCATCGTGCCCCAGGCTTAGAATGGCCACGGAAAAGGCCGGTCCTCCTCGCTGCGCTTCGCATAGCAATACGCGTAAGCGCTGTTCGAGTGCGCGCCCGTTGCCGACGCCGGTCAACGAATCGATACGCCCTTGGGTAAACGTTTCGAGGGCGTCGGACTGTTGTCGGATTTCGTCCTGAGCACCGCGAAGTTGTTGCGCCAACAACAGAGTTGGGTCCAATATCGCTTCAGCTTCCAGGCAAAGTTGCTCCCAAGCTTTGTCGTGTCCCTCGGATTGTGCTTGATGAAGTTGACGCTTAAATGTCGCCAACTGTGAATCATACCTATCCAGGTTTTGTCGAAGTCGGTTCGTGGTTGTTTCAAGCTGTTGGACGATACGAGTTGCCCGGACTAGTTCTTGCTGGCGGCGCTCGTCGAAGGCGCTTTTCCGCGCACGCGCGCGTTTAACGAACAGATAGCAAGCCAGAACGATCGACGCGAACACCAATGCGATCGGCAGGCCGATCGTCAATGGCTGCAAAAATGCGAAAACTGGCAACGACAGATTCATGTTCACAATCGCCCTGGTTTCAAAGCGTCATTGCTTTATATCCGTCGAGACTGAAATCCCAGCAAGCTGACGAAGCCAGCCACGCAGACGACGACCAGCGTGACCGTCCATTCCTCGCGATTGAGGTTCATGAACCAATGCCACGTTTGCGAGGGCATCTCGGCAGCGCCGTACCAAATGTTCTCGAATATTGATCCCATGGCGATTTGCTCCTAAGTCTCCTCAAATCTACGCCACGGCAGGTGTCTGATAGGTGCTGATTGGCATAATCGGCTTAATTCGATCGTAACAATTGGGCGGGATGCTGGGGCAGCGAAATAGCTTGGTGGCTCATGGGCGGTTGCCGAAATACCAGGCCGAAATTTTCACGCGAGAGTCACGAAAGTTGCCCACCGACTTGTCGCCCCCCAGGGGCTCTGGTATATTTCCTGATCCACCTATTGGCCTGTTGAATCCCTCGATTCGAGAGGCCATTGGTTTTGGCGCGGTAGCTCAATTGGTTAGAGTCCCGGACTGTCGATCCGGTGGTTGCGGGTTCG
>CAZGMU010000523.1:0-3103 GCA_964526975.1 uncultured Planctomycetaceae bacterium | reverse complement strand
CGAAGCGGGCGAGCGACTTTCGGAAATGCAGGAACAGATAGTGGTCAGGGGTTAGTTGTCCGTTGTTAGAGTTTTCAGAAATTCGATCTGGAGGTGGCACGCCTTGAGTCTTCGAAGGGCGTGGAATGCCATGTTAGAAGAACCACGCCCTTCCCAAAGCATCAGGGCGTGCCACCCGGAATTCCCGGACACCCTCAGTTAGTTTCAAGCTACAACGGACCACGGACAGTGAACAACGGACCAATCCCATGAACGAACGACAAATGCAATTTCGGGTGGGTGTCGTCGTGTTTGCCACGATGATCATCGGTGGCCTGTTGGCGACGCTCAACGGTTCGACCACGGGTAGTTGGTTTCCGTGGGGGCGGCGTTCGTTTGTCGTCGGCATCAAGGTCGACAAGGCGCCGGGCGTCGATCAGAACACGCCAGTCCGCAAGAATGGCATTTTGATTGGCCGCGTCAAATCGATCGAGGAGCAGGTCGACGGGATGTTGATCCTGGCAGAGATCAACTCGAACCGGCCGCTGTTCGCAGAGTACGTGCCACACATTCGCACGACCGTTATCGGCGATGCGACGATCGATTTCGAGTTCGACTTCCGGAACAAGCGACTGCCGGCCGATGCCCAGCCGGTGGTCGACGGTTACGTGTTCCGCGGCGCGACGGACGAAAGCCCGTTCGATGCCAAGTTCGGTAATTTGCAGCAAGACTTTGCCGAAGCGGCCCATTCGCTCAATCTGGCGGGGAACGAAGTCTCGAAGCTGGCGGCGAAACTGAACAACACGATCGGCGACGGCACCAACCCGGGCAACCTCAGCCGCCTCGTGGAAACGACCGACCGGGCGATGCGCCAGTTTGAAGTGACGCTGGCTTCGGTGAACGAAATCCTGGGCGACGCGCCCGCCGGCGCTCCCACAAATGTGGCTCGACCGCTGAACGGCCCGCCGCCGCTCAATCAGCAGCAACCACCAGCCGGTACGCAGCCAGCAGGCGCGCCCCCGAGCGGCCAGGAGATGCGCCGCCACTTGCGCGACGGCCTGAGCGAATTGCCAGACGCCGTGCGCGATATGCGGGCCACGATGAGCCAGTTCCGCGTGGTGCTCAACTCGGCCGAGAAGAACTTCAAAAACCTGGAAGGCTTCACCGAACCGCTCGGTCAGAAGGGAACGGATATCACCACCGCACTCCTTCGGGCTGTCAACGGACTCGACCAACTGGTCACCGATTTCAATACTATCACGCAAGCGGTGGGCAATCGCCGCGGCACGATCGGTCAACTCCTGTACGACACCAAGGCCTACGATAATCTGAATATCTTGATGATGAATGCCAACACGGTATTGTGTGACATTCGCGATATAACAAACCGCTTGAAACCGGCGATCTACAATGCCAACGTTTTCCTGGACAAAATCGCTACCGAGCCTGGCCGGATCATCACCGGCGGCTTGAACCCCAGCCCAATAAAGTAAAAAGCAGCAGGTGTAGCTGAATTCACAAGAATTCCGATTCCCCATAGCCGACGAGCGACGCTCGCCGGGGGACCGTGGAATGGTCCGGCTAGATCGGTGATCAAGTTAGCAAGTAACCTACTCTAAGAACGTATTTTAGAATGCGTCTTGCCTTCTGCGAGAAGACATGATCAACGAGAATGCTACGGTTTCTCGACCCCTCCCCTAGCCCCTCCCTACAAGGGAGGGGAATTTCAAAACACCTTCTAAAGCCGAGAAGGCACAACCGGCGCGCCGCCTGAAGCGGGTATCATCGGCGGCAGCACAGCCGGTCCCGTCGGTGGGAGCGTGGTGGGCGCGGCCGGAATCCCCGGCAATGGCTCGGGAACCATTGTCGGCGGCAACGCCGTTGGCGGCGGAGGAGCACCGAACGGCGCAGGCGCTCCAATCGGCAGCGGCGCTCCGGCCGTAGGAGCGCCATACTGCAGCGTCTCTTGCCGCAACTGATCAGCCCGCGAGAGCAGCTCTTGCGGCGGAACGACAAGTTGCGGAGACAAATTGTAGTTCACCGTGCGATTATCGCGGATCTTCATCGCCACCAGGTTCTCGGCGACGAAGTCGATCGGGACGTATTGGTACCAAGGCGCGGGAATCGGTTGGTTGACTGTCAGCGTTTCATAGCCCGGCTTGATCAGGCGAATCTCGCGCGTGCCGTAGTAGGTGAAGTCGACCGAGCAGGGCGTCGTGCCGATCTGTTGGTTATCGACGTAGACCAGCGCGCCTGGTGGGTTGCTATTCACGTTCAATCGCCGACGCACGATCGCCTGGGCGGGCGGCGCGGTTAGGGAGAACGCCGTGGCGACCAATAGCAGCGAGAGGATGGTTGGCCGACACGAGCCGCGGGCGATAGATTTCCGGCAGACAGATCGCATAGCAGAAGACCTCAAAATCACGGCAAATTGGCGGCGAAGTATAGGGCCGCCTCTCCGCCGGAGCCAGTCCGCTTCGAGGCCGGAATCCCGATAGCTTCTTTGCCGAGCGGCCGAACGAATCGGCCGGTTTCCGCCCTGCTATCGGCGGGTTAGAATGAATCACCGCAGTTTCACGGCGGGACTTTTCCGCACTTCGATAAATATTGTTCCTATAGTAAATGGTGCTAGCGGCGCGCGAGTTTCGCGGCACATGGTTCCGCCCGCATGTCGACCAACGACAACTCTGTCTACCCCACGTTCATCCTGAAGCACGCTTCAGTGAGCGACTTGGGCATGCGCCGCACCAACAACCAGGATTCAATTGCGGCTGTCGTGACGAACGATCCCAACACGTGGGCCAACCGCGGTCATTTGCTGATGGTGGCTGACGGAATGGGCGCACACGCGGCCGGCGAATTGGCCAGCAAGCTCGCCGTCGACAACATCTCGCACACGTACTTCAAGCTGCGCGATCTCTATCCACCGGCCGCGCTCCGCCAAGCGATTCGCGATGCGAACGCCACGATCCACGCCAAAGGCCAGAGCAGCATCGGCTTTCAGGGAATGGGAACGACTTGCAGTTGCCTCGCCCTCTTGCCGCAGGGCGCGCTCGTGGCCCATGTCGGCGATAGCCGGGTCTATCGTCTCCGCGGCGACCTGATGGAGCAGCTCACGTTCGAT
>CAZGMU010000522.1:0-3120 GCA_964526975.1 uncultured Planctomycetaceae bacterium | reverse complement strand
GATTTTCCAAGAGACGGACAGGATTGTCCGTCCTACGATCAAACGGTAGCACCGCAAAAAACGCTGGAAATTTGACGCTCCAGCCAGGACGCGGTAGAGTTAGGGAGCCGGTGTCGAGGCACATCCTTGCGGCCTTTTTTCCGCCACGGTGCAATGAGCGTCAGTTACTTCAAACGCTTCCGAATGGAGTTCGATCTGCGACTGCGCAGATCGATTCCAATCTTGGTTCCATCGGGCTATCGTCTGTTAGCCTGGCATCCGGAGCTGCTGCCGGATCACGCCGAAGCCAAGTACCTCAGCTTCCGCAACGAAATCGACGCCGATGTCTTCGATTGCCTCGCCGAGCTCCCCGGCTGCCAGCGGCTGATGACCGAAATCAGCGAGAAGGACGGGTTCCTCCCCGAGGCCACCTGGCTGGCGATCTACACGGGCGGCAATGATATCGAGTGCTGCGGCACGATCCAGGGCATCCGCGCGACGCACAAATTCGGCGCGATTCAAAATGTCGGCGTCACGCCAGCCCATCGCGGCCGCGGCATCGGCACGGCCATGATCCACGCCGCGCTCGCCGGTTTTCAGCAAGTTGGCCTGCCCCGCGCCTATCTCGAAGTCACCGCCCAAAACGACGGGGCCGTAAAACTCTATCAGCGCCTCGGCTTCCGCCGCACCAAGACGCTATTCAAAGCCGTCGAACTCGCCTATTCTTGACCCCTCAGGGGTCCCCCTCGTTCCCACGCTCCGCGTGGGAACGCAAGACCCCGACGCTCCGCGTCGCGCGCCCTTGGTCAACCCGGCCATCGCCGGAATAATAGAAGACAACATAAAATCATCAGGCACGATCCCCGAAAACTGAAAGATTGGGGGGGTGGCACGCCCTGAGTCTTCGAAGGGCGTGGACCGCGACGCTAAGAGAACCACGCCCTTCCCCAAGCGTCAGGGCGTGCCACCCGAAACTCCCGCGTCGTTTGTCTCCCACGCGAAGCACGGGACAAACAACAAGAAAGATCCATGGCAGCGGAAATACTCTCCACAACACTCAGCAACGGCATGGTCCTCGTCGGCGAACCCTCGAAAGCCCTCGAATCGGCCGCCTTCACCTTCCTCACCCCTGCCGGCTGCTGCTTCGATCCGCCCGGCCGGGCTGGCCTCGCCTCGCTCACGGGCGAAATGATGCTCCGCGGCGCCGGCTCCCGCGATAGCCGCGCTTGGATCTCCGACCTGGAAAACCTCGGCGTCGAACGAGGCGAATCCGTCGGTGTCGCTCAAGCCACCTACCACGGCGCTACCCTCCGCGACAACATTTACGCCGGCATCAGCCTCTTTGCAGACATGCTCCGCCACCCCCACCTGCCCGCCGACCAGTTCGAGGCCGGCCGCAACGTCTGCCTCCAAGAGCTGCGCTCGATCGATGATGAACCAAGCCACAAACTCATGATCGAGCTGCGAAAGCGTCGCTACCCCGAGCCTTGGGGACGCTCAAGCATGGGCGAAGAAGAGACCCTGCGCGCGGCCACCATCGACGACGTCCGCCAATTCCACGCCCGCCACTATCGCCCCGGCAACACCATCCTCTCCATCGCCGGCAATTTCGACTGGAATCGCATGTGCGACGAAGTGGAAAAACTTTTCGGCGATTGGGAACCGCTCGACGTCGCCGAGCCAGCAGAGAAACACAGAACCTCAACCAGCGACCACATTCCCTTCCAATCCAATCAGTCGCATGTGGGAGTCGCCTTCCCAACCATCCCCTACAAACACCCCGACTACTTCCAAGCCTGGGCCGCCGTCGGCGTCCTCTCCAGCGGCTCCAGCTCGCGCCTCTTCACCGAAGTCCGCGAAAAACGCGGCCTCTGCTACACCGTCTACGCTTCGCTCCACACGCAGCGCGACCGCGCCAGCGTCCTCTGCTACGCCGGCACCACCGCCGAGCGCGCCCAAGAAACGCTCGATGTCACCATCGCCGAGCTTCAGAAACTCGGCAAAGGAATCGACCAGAGCGAACTCGATCGCCTCAAAGCACGCATCAAAAGCTCACTCATCATGCAACAAGAGTCCACCTCCTCGCGCAGCGGCGCACTCGGCCGCGATTGGTACCACCTCGGCCGCGCCCGCTCCCTCGACGAAGTCGGCCAACTCGTCGACGCCCTCTCCGCCAAAACCATCAACGAGTTCCTAGAAAAAAACCCACTCACCGACCTCCTCGTCGTCACCCTCGGTCCGGAACCACTAAAGATGCCCGGTGGAACTCGGTAGCCTACGAGAAGGACGACAGATAGATTGTCTCTCGCAAAGGCGCGAAGACGCAAAGAATACAATTCATTCATCACAAAGTACACAAGAATGACCAGAGTTTTTGCAGCCGCT
This sequence comes from uncultured Planctomycetaceae bacterium, assembly GCA_964526975.1. Classification (GTDB taxonomy): domain Bacteria; phylum Planctomycetota; class Planctomycetia; order Pirellulales; family Lacipirellulaceae; genus JABDGM01. The sequence goes on along the minus strand of CAZGMU010000522.1, from coordinate 756 downwards.
TCAAAAGCACTTTGTGTCCTTCGTGCCCTTCGTGGTTCAATTCATTCTTTTTTTGCGCCTTCGCGCCTTTGCGTGAGATTTTTAACAATTCATAGCAACGGTTAACAAATGGAATTTCGTCAGCATAAGCTCGACAACGGCCTCGAAATCATCGCCGAAACCAACCCCGACGCCCACTCGATGAGCGTCGCGTTCATCGTTCGCACCGGCTCACGCGACGAAGCCGACGACGTCGCCGGCGTTAGCCACTTCCTCGAACACATGTGCTTCAAAGGCACGCCCCGCCGCAGTGCCGATGACGTCAACCGCGAGTTCGACGAGATCGGCGCTCACTACAACGCGTTCACCAGCGAAGAATGCACCGCCTACTACGCCTCGGTGCTGCCCGAGTACCAGGAAGCCAGCGTCGATATTTTGGCCGACATCCTCCGCCCCAGCCTGCGGCCAGACGACTTCAATATGGAAAAGAAAGTCATCCTCGAAGAAATCCAGATGTACCTGGATCAACCGCCGTTCGGCATGGACGATCGCATCAAGGTCCTCCACATGGGCAAGCACCCGCTGGCCAAGAGCGTGCTGGGCACGTCGCAAAGCGTCGGCGATCTGTCGCCCGAGCAAATGCGCAGCTACTTCGACGCCCGCTACAGTGCCGACAACGTCTTCGTCGTCGCCGCCGGCAAAGTCGACTTCGACGCTCTCGTCGAGCAAGTTGCCAAGCGCTGCAGCGATTGGACGGCCCAAGACGCGCGACGAGAC
>CAZGMU010000521.1:0-3129 GCA_964526975.1 uncultured Planctomycetaceae bacterium | reverse complement strand
GCGACACATATCGATGCCAACGACGCCGTCGACTCGCCGCGCGATCTCGCGAATATCTTCGACAATTTGCTCCGGCAACGATGCGTCCATGATTTCGCGCCATGCTTTGCGCAACAACAAAACACCATTGACCCCAATGACGCCGGCCGCAAACAGGGCCGCCCAATCATCGGCCGATTGATAGCCCTTTCCCCCTAGAAGCGCGATCGAAATCCCGATAAAGGCCGCGGCCGATGTCAGCGAATCGCTACGATGATGCCAAGCATCGGTTCGCATCGCGTTGCTGTCGATCGAGTTGCCTGTGCGCAGAAGATAGCGAAACAGCAGCTCCTTGACCACGACCACGAGGACAAGTACCACCAACGTGAATGGCGCGGGCGCATGATGGGGCATGCGAATCTCGCGGACGCTCTGAATCGCGATTCCGACCGCCGCCGCCAACAGACCTGTGGCAATCACCAAGGCCGCTGCTGGTTCAACTTTGCCATATCCAAAAGGGTATTTTTCATCCGGCGGTTGTGCGGCAATCTTCAAGCTTCCCGCCACGATGGCGCCGCTGACCACATCGAGCATCGACTCCACGCCGTCGGCAATGAGCGCGTAGGAATTCCCGATCACGCCACTGATGATTTTCACGGCCCCCAACGCCACGCTGATAATCACCGACTTCAGACTCGCGCGAATACCGGTCGAAGCTGTTTGATCAAGCTTGGCGTGTGAAGCAACGGCTCGAGAAGGAAGCTGCGACATGGGGCAATCAGATTCGAGCAAGCAGGCTGCGTCTTACTCTTCGTCCACCTTAAGCTTCGCTTTGGCGATGATCTGTTGCTGCACGTTCGGGGGCACCACGTCGTAGCGGGCAAACTCCATCGAGTAGCTCCCCTGGCCGCCTGTCATGGAGGAAATCGTGCGGGCATAGGTCATCACTTCCGAGAGCGGGCACGTCGCCTCGACGGTCGTCATGCCGCCGCCGGCCGAGTCCATGCCGACCATTTGGCCACGCCGACCCGAAAGATCACTCGAAACATCCCCGACTTTATCGACCGGCACCGTAATATGCATCTGCACGATCGGCTCCAAGAGGCTCGGCTTGGCCTCGCGAAACACGTTGGCAAACGCGTTGCGAGCCGCAATGCGAAAGGCCGTTTCGTTCGAGTCGACCGGATGATCCTTGCCGAAATGGACCTCCACGCACACGTTCTGCACCGGGTAGCCCGCCACGACCCCCGAAGCGATCTTTTCCAAAAAGCCCTTCTCGATCGCCGGCATGAAATTGCCCGGAATCGATCCGCCGACCACCGTATCGACGAACAAAAAGTTGTGTTTCTCGTCGTAATGGGAATGCTTGAGATGAGGAAATCGCTCTTTTGTGAGGAAGTCGTCTGGCTTCGTGCCCTCTGGGAATGGGTACATCCGCACGTGAACTTCGGCAAACTGCCCCGAGCCGCCCGATTGCTTCTTATGCCGATAGCTTCCCTCGGCCGCGTTTTGAATCGTCTCACGATAGGGAACCTTCGGCTCGTGGGCCTCGACCTCGACCTTATCGCGCCGCTTCAACCGTTCACGAAGCAACTGCAAGTGGAGCTCGCTCATGCCGGTGAGCACCATCTCTTTGGTTTCCTGATCGTGGTCGAGCCGCACCGTTCGATCTTCTTCCGTGAGCTTGTGAAGTGCGCTGGAAAGCTTGGTTTCATCGCCCCGCGTTTTCGGCGCGACCGCCAGGCCAACCATTGGCGTGGGAAATTTGATCGCGGGCATTTCCAGATCGCCAAGCGACGTGCTGGTGTGCAAATCCTCGGTCTTGGCGATCGCCACGATGTCCCCCGCGCTGGCCGATTCGATCGCCGTTGTCTTTTCGCCCTGCACCGATAACAGCGGCCCGATCTTGACGCCCTTCCGCACGCCCGAGAGATGCACCGTGCTGTCTTTCTTCAGCGTACCTGAAAACACGCGCACATAACTGAGCCGCTGCACGAAAGGATCGATTCGCGTCTTAAACACCTGGGCCATGAGCGGCGCTTCCGCATCGCCTTTGAGCGTCACGGTGTCGCCATCCCTTTTCGCCGTCCGCTGCACAGCCGACGGCGGCAACGATGCCTTCGCCAGCACCTCCAGTAAATCGTCGATCCCCACACTCGTCTTGGTCGAAACACAAACGATCGGCGTCAGCGTGCCCTGCCGCACCGCCTCGGCGCACAACTGCTCAAGCACTTCCTGCGACGGAACTTCCCCTTCGAGATACTTCTCCATCACCGCTTCGTCGGCCTCGACGATCGATTCGACTACTACCTCATTCAATGTATTCGGGTCGATGAGCGCGCCAGCCACATCCTTTGGCACATTGAGCGTGCTGACGACGCCCTTCAAATCGTGCCCCTGCCCGATCGGCACATTGAACAGCGCGCACTGCGAACCAAATACTTCCTTGATCGAGTCGACGAGGCCCGGAAAGTCGATGTTGTCGGTATCCAGCTTCGTGATGCAGAGGATGCGGCCGATGCCGGCCTCGCCCGCTTCCTGCCAGGCCCGCCGCGTGTTGACCTTGATTCCGGCGTGGGCGTCGATCACGATCAGCGCCGTCTCGACCGCCCGCAGCGCGCCGACGGTCTGGCCAATCAAATCCGGATAGCCCGGCGTGTCGATGACGTTGAATCGCAAGCCAGCATGATCGAAGTGAGCGACCGCGGCCTCGATCGAGTGCTTATGGTGCTTCTCTTCTTCGTCGAAATCGCAAATACTGGTTCCATTGTCGACACTGGGCTGGCCGGTTACCGCGCCGGTTTTCACCAGGAGATGGTCGACGAGCGTCGTCTTGCCCGCCGAGCCGTGACCGCAAACCGCCAAGTTGCGAATCTCATCGACGTTCCTAGCCATGCTTTGCTCCTATAGGAACCGAAGGACTATCAGCCGGCACGCGCTAGCGCTCCGGTTTGTTATCGTAGGGACCGGGGGCTAGCGCTCTCCGGCTGATCCCAATCACGTTGGAACTGTTTAATTGAGTTAAGGAGGGTGTTCGGGAATTCGAGCTTCTGGGGTGGCACGCCCTGAGTCTTCGAAGGGCGTGGAGCGCACCATTCGGCGAACCACGCCCTTCCCAAAGCGTCAGGGCGTGCCACCCGGAATTCCCGG
>CAZGMU010000520.1:0-3141 GCA_964526975.1 uncultured Planctomycetaceae bacterium | reverse complement strand
CGGCCGGGTAGCCCTCGGCGTGGATGTAGCTGATCTCCTTGAGCTTGAGCGCGCCTTCCAGGGCGGCCGGGAAATTGAACTGCCGCCCCAGGTAAAGGAAGTTGTTGCACGACGCATACTTGGCTGCGATTCGCCGTGCTTCGTTGTTGGTTTCAAGCGCTTCTTCGACGTGCCCCGGCAATGCCGTAAGCTCGTCGATGATGCGGAGGCCAGCTTCATAACTGAGATGCCGACTTCGCCCGAAGTACAGAGCCAACAGCGCCATCACCACGCATTGCGACGTAAACGCCTTGGTCGAGGCCACGCCAATCTCCGGACCGGCGTGCAGGTAAATGCCGCCGTCCGCCTCGCGAGCAATCGTGCTGCCGACCACATTGCAAACCGCCAACGTCGGGTGCCCCATCCGTTTCATTTCACGCAGCGCGGCCAATGTATCAATCGTTTCGCCACTTTGCGTAATCGCAAACAGCACGGTGTTCGTCGCGATCGGTGGATTGCGATACCGCAGCTCGCTGGCATATTCCACTTCGACCGGAATACGCGCGAACGATTCGATCATGTACTCACCCACCAGGGCCGAGTGCCAGCTCGTGCCGCAGGCCGTGAGCACGATGCGGTCGATCATCCGCAATTGTTGCGGCGTGAGGTTCAGGCCGCCGAATACTGCCGTCGCCTCTTCGCGATTCAGCCGGCCGCGCATCGCGGCGGTAATCGTTTCCGGTTGCTCGAAGATCTCCTTGAGCATGTAGTGAGGAAAACTCCCCAGCTCGACCTGCGAGGTATCGATGTCGAGCACCTTCACATGATGATGGATGTGACCTTCATCGCGATGAATCACGCGGATCGACTGGTCGGTCACCAGGGCCAACTCATGGTCGGCCAGATAAACGATGCGGTCGGTATGGCCAACCAGCGGCGAGCCATCGCTCGCGATGAAATGTTCGCCGTCGCCTACTCCAATAACGAGCGGACTCCCCAGCCTGGCCGCGACGATCACATCGGGCCAATCGCGAAACGTCATCGCCAGGCCGTAGGTGCCGCGCAGTTGTGCGAGTGCCGCTTGCACGGCCCCAATGAGCGGCGCGTATTTGTCGGCGGGCGATACGGCGCTAATCGCGGCGGGGCGCGAATCGAGTTCGGCCGCAATTAACTGCGCAACGACTTCCGTATCGGTCGCCGACTTGCAGTGATAGCCGCGCTCGGCCAATTGCTGCTTCAGCTCACGAAAGTTCTCGATCACGCCGTTGTGAACCAGTGCGACCACTTGGTCCCCGCCCACATGCGGATGAGCATTCAGATCGATCGCTGGCCCATGCGTGGCCCAGCGAGTGTGACCGATGCCGATGTGCCCATGCGCGGGATGCGACTCCAGCTTGGCGGCCAAATCGTCGACCCGTCCGGCTGTTTTCGTGACGACAAATTCCCCCTCGTCGATCGTCGCCACGCCGCTGCTATCGTAGCCCCGATATTCGAGGCGGCGCAAGCCTTCAATAAGGAAATCGATAGCCTGATTGGGGCCGATATATCCGACGATACCACACATGAAAAATCCGTTCTGCTAGCGCGCCTGCTCCGAGTAGGTCAGGCTGTGCCTGACAAACGCCATTTAGCCGAAAGCCGTCCAGGAATTGATTCGCCGGCAACCCCGGCTCTGCCAGGAACTGAAGGGTCGAGTTTCCGGACACCCTCATTTAGCCAGGAAATTGTACGACTGTCCGCCTTTTTCAACCTACCCCGATTCAGCGAAATTCGGTATCAATTGCCGCCAGAAGGAGCGAGTACGATGGAACGATGGAACGATGCCGCGAAGTCGCGGAGCCATGTGGTGATCCCGGCCCGGTATGCCTCGACGCGGCTTCCGCGGAAGATGCTACTACGCGAAACGGGGAAGACCGTTTTGCAGCACACCTATGAAGCAGCCTGCGCGGCCCGGAAGCCCTCGGGCGTCGTGATAGCGACCGACCATGCCGAGATCGCCCGCGAAGCGGAATGCTTTCGCGGCGACTATGTTCTCACCAGCCGCGACTGCGCCAGCGGCACCGATCGAGTGGCCGAGTATGCGCGACGAGCACCCAAAGCGGAAATTCTCGTCAATGTACAGGGCGACGAGCCCGAAATATCACCAGACAATATCGACCGCGTGATCGAGCTGTTGGAGCAGGACCCATCGGCCGGAATGGCAACACTGGCGACGCCGATCGCTACCGCGGAACAGCTTGCAAATCCGGCGTGCGTCAAAGTGGTATTTGATGAAGGCGGCCGGGCCATGTACTTCAGCCGCAGCCCAATTCCCTTCGTTCGCGATCCCGATCCAACACGGCCCTTCAACGACCCACCCCTGTTCTATCAGCATCTGGGCATCTACGCATACCGCCGCGATGTGCTGCTGGAATTCGCGGCTATGAAACCATCGTCACTCGAACAGGCCGAGAAGCTCGAACAGCTCCGCATGCTGCAAACCGGCGGCACGATTCTGGTCGCCGTCGTAGACCACGCGGCCAGCGGCATCGACACCCCGGCCGACTACGCGGCGTTCGTCGCGCGACGCAAGGCGGCTGGCTAATAATCAACAGCCACAGCCCTTCAAAAACCACCAACCCATCGCTTGCGGCTTAGCGCGATAAAACCACAAAGCTCCCCAAGCGCTGACGCTGCGCAATATCCGTGTACAATCAAGCGCGTGATCACCCGCGCCCACGAACCAATCCCCCTCCCCTTGCTTATCACCGGTGTAGCCGGCGTCGCTGGCTACAACGCGTTCCACTACTTTCGCGCGCGTTATCCCGGCCAGGTCATCGCCATTCGCCAGGAAGACAATTGGCCCCTGACCGGCGAAGGGGTCGTGGCCTGCAATGCCGAAGACCACCAGCGGCTGCGAGCCCTCTTCGACGAGTATCAATTTCAATCGGTGCTCAATTGCGCCGGCAATTGCGCCCTCCGCGCCTGTGAGCTCGACTCCCGCCTCGCCTGGCGAACCAACGTCGAAGGCCTCATCAACCTCCTATCAATCATCGTCGAGCGCGACGTTCGCCTCGTCCACCTCTCCATCGACCTCGTTTACTCCGGTAACAAACTCTCAACAACGGGCGCCGCCGCGTCCTCCGGTCTTGCTCCCTGCTCCCCGCTCCCTGCTCCCCGCTA
>CAZGMU010000519.1:2915-3152 GCA_964526975.1 uncultured Planctomycetaceae bacterium | reverse complement strand
TGGCCACCGGAGAAGGTGACGGGCAGACCAACTAACTTTGCCGACTCGATAAAATAATGCTCCCCAGGAGTCGTGCTAATTGGCTCTTTGGTTGTGGTCTGTCGTGAGTCTTTTTTCGGTGGCATATAGTGCTGCAATTTGCCTTTGACAATAACGTCCGCACCGTACTTCACAGAGTTTGAATTGGGCTGACTATTCCCCGTGAGATAGATGCTCTCGTTCTCGACAACGATGTAA
>CAZGMU010000519.1:0-2905 GCA_964526975.1 uncultured Planctomycetaceae bacterium | reverse complement strand
CTGGCCCGTCAAAGCGACCTTGCAGTGTCACAACTGTACCAACATCCGATGCAAGCCCTGTCACGTGGTCGCTCTGTTTGCGCGTTTCTGCGCATACGGTCGAAAGACTAAGCATCAACAGAACCCCAACCACCCCCACCGAATAGAACGGCGTTGTACAAAATTCCATTTTTATTGCCCTAATCTGTGGGTCGGGACCACTTTTCGACATTACGGCAGCCGTTGGCGCCACTTGCGTGGATCTTGAGACGTATGGAACACGCAATAAATGGTAACGACCTCTTCGGTCCACTCGTAGAAAATCGCATACGGAAACCGTCGAATGAGAGCGCGCCGATAGTCTTCGTATACCTTGGCAAACGATTCCGGTGAGCGGCAAATGCGCTGGATACACGCATCAACGCAGTCCAGAAAGTCCTCGCCCAAACCGGGCCGGCGCTGCTCATACCAATCGTACGCTTCGCTGACATCCCGCCCGGCTTCTGGAGCAAATATCAACTCAGCGGCCATATCGACTTCGAATCCGAGCTTTCACCTCTTGCCAAGAAATCGACGATAGGGGCCTACTCATCAGATTGGCCTTACGCCTTGCAAGCTCCTCTTTTTGCCAATCATGGACTGGAACATCCGATGGTACGGCAGCAAGGTCGTCCCATAGGTCTTCCACAAGCTGCAGCTTTTCCGAAGGAGTAAGGTCAAAGAGTGAATCCGCGTTCATTTCGTCCTCTTTACGTCCGCACTTTTCGTCGATAACGAAGATCGCAAACTCAATATACTCTCGGGACCGACTAGTCCAAAGCACTCACCCCAAGTCGGCCCACAACCGCGAGCGGGCGTCACCTCGCTAAGCCACGATATTCTACGAAGAAAGAGTTCATTTACGACCTTCTGCAACGCTGTAGACAATCATCGGCCGCGAGTCTCACGAAAGATCGCGTCGATGTCTCGCGCTCCGTGAACCACTGCCACGATTTCGGCGCCTTGATCAGAGGGATAGTAAAATACGACGTAGTTGCCATGCGAGATTGAGCGCAGATTGGAACGCAGGTCGTGCCGCTGCTGACCGATTTCAGAATTCTTTCCAAGTAACTGAAACAGATCGAATAGGTCACCGACAAACTTATCTGCAGCTGACACATTGTCCGACGCAATATAATAGCGTATCTGAGCAATATCGGTTTCCGCACGTTGAGAAAGCCGAAACCGGTTCATTTTCATTGGCTTGGAGACTGCAGGCGGGCCGTAGCTGCTGCGATATCGGCAAGGAAACGATCACGATCAGAATCACGATATTCAGTGAACTCTCCCACGCGAAGCTGCTGAGTTCCGTGGTCAATATGCGCCAACAACTCCTCACGACGAGCTAGTAAGTCGAAAGCCGTACGCAATACGTCCTGCTCCGAGGCGTAAGCGCCGCTCGCGACTCGAGTGTGGATAAACGCTTCGAATTCAGGTCAACAAATCCGCCGTGGTGATCGCTCCTTTCACCAGTCTTATTGAGCATCTACAGGTGTCAGCCGCTTGAATTAAGATTGCACCACTGCCAGCATATTCGCATCCCGCGCGAGCAACCACTTTCCGTTCTCTTTCCGCAGAATCGTCAGCGTGTTCCCCGCGCGCGTGATCGACTGCGAGCTAGCTGGCGGCGTGATGATGACCGTAAGCTTCGTCCACATATACGCCCAGTCGCCGAGGATCTGGATTTCTTGGATGTCGCTCTTACCCTCGAACTGCGGCCGAGCACTCTGCCCTGATTGCGACTGCATCGCCGCCGCGAACGCCGCTTTGCCGACCATCGGCGGCTGGCCCGTGACGAGAAACACAACATCATCCGTCATCAGACCGAGCACGGCCTCGGTATCGCCGGCTTTCGTGGCTTCCATCCACGTGGCGACCAGCTCACGGATTTGTTGTTCGTCGGTGCTCATTGTTAAAGCGCAAATCGGACCGCCGGCTCAACGGGCAGCGTCTTTGCCTAGTGGCATGATGTAATACGTGTGTCCGTTGAATTGAAATGGCTCGCCGTTAGGAACTTCGACTGGCGGAACCGGCGGCACAACCAACGGCGCAGCTTGCGGCGCTGCAGGACCCGGCGCCTGCGGAGCAGCAGGCGGCGCGACGCGCGGCAACACCCCGCTCGGCGGCTGCGGCGGAACGGGATAACTGCGGGCGATTTGTTCCTCCAGTTTCTTTTCCAACTGCGCCACCTTTTCTTCCAGCGACTTCACTCGCTGGGCGAGCGCAGCAGGCAACTCGCCAGACGGCGATCTCTCGGCCGCCAGACACAGCCGCAGTGCGACCAAACCACAAGCGCCGCCAAGAACAACGATCCGACCCGTTCGAGCGAGCATGACTGGACTCCTTTGTGGAACGTGCTTCGTCTGCTTGCCCCGTAGTATACCTTGGGTATCGAAACTACGCCGGCACGCCAGCACGAAATCCGCCCTGAACGCCAATGTTAAGGCGACTCATGCCACGTTAACTGGTCTGGCAGCTTACACGCCGCGTACTCAATATGCACCAGCGTCCATATCCTGCGACGTCCACTTGAGCGCGAAGAGCTACTGCTAAATCCTGATGCCAAGCGACAGACCAGTTCGCCTGCGGTGATTTGTCGAAGAAGATCGCGCGAACCGGAAATGGCTCCGATGCCAGATGGGGACGCACAAGTTTCAGTATCGACGGTGAGCGTGCCAAAGCAGCCACGGCCGGAACGGCCAACATGCCACGCCGACCCGCGCCGTTACATGGACCGATCGCCGAGATGAGCTCGTGACGCGTGGCCGCGTCGATTACGTCCTGAACAACCGCAAAGCCATGTTGCTCGACGTTGAAAGTCATCAGCAGAGAAGGCCCCTGCCGGCAACAGCGTTAAACGCTGATCTTCCCAATCTTCACCTTCGTG
>CAZGMU010000518.1:0-3159 GCA_964526975.1 uncultured Planctomycetaceae bacterium | reverse complement strand
GCAACCAATCGTTAATACCGCCAGGTGACGATTGGTCGATCGTCGCCTTCGCCACGCCAGGCGTCGCCGGCCGCGGCCGACCAACTGTCTGCGTTCATGGCTTCCCGCTGCCATTCAAATCGTGGGCCGCGCAGTACGAAACCGGCGTCTCCACGCTCATCAGCCCCATCCGCCAAATCCCCCCGAGCAGCCTGCCGCCCGAGCTGAAGTGCCGCAGTCGCATGCACTTCTACCTCGCCGATCGCGAAGCCGCCTCGCGCCAACCCGACAGTCGGGCAATTCTCTTGGATCAAACCGGCCACATCGCCGAGGGAACCACCGCGAACGTCGTCGTCTATCGCCAGGACGAAGGACTCATCTCGCCACCACACGACAACATCCTCGCCGGCGTCAGCCTCGGCGTCGTCGAAGAATTAGCCGAGCAACTCAACATCCCCTTCATCTCCCGACCACTCACCGTTGACGAATTCCGCACCGCCGACGAAGCCCTCCTAACCAGCACCTCGATCTGCGTCCTCCCCATCGCCCAGTGCGAACGCCACCCCATCGCGAGCGGCCACCCCGGCCCCATCTACCGCCAACTCCTCTCCGCCTGGAACAACCTCGTCGATATCGACATCCCCAACCAGGCCCGCCAATTCGCAACTCGCACCCCGTAGCGCAGGCTTCAGCCTGTCGATACACCACCCGCCCACATAGCCGACCCATTTCGGGTCGGTCGCCCCCATCGTCCACGTTGCGCGTCGTAAGAACGCCTGCCACCAATTTGGAGCTATTCGGCGCATAGATAAACCCGACGTGAGACCCACCCCACGCCGGGCTTGTCAAAGTTTTTAGGCTCTCGCTTGCAAACACCGCTTGGGCTTAGGCAACCGAGAGTTGCTGGCGACGAACCCAGGCGGCACCGCCAATTACGATCGTGAGGAAACCCCACACGACAATGCTGCTCGCTTCGGGAACGGCCTGCGCTTGAGTGGCATGCACTAGCGCATCGGTATAATTACCTGAATCACCGGGCTGCACGGTCATGATGGCAGCGTCGCCGATTGCTGGCAACAAACCACTGAAGTCAGGATAAAGTCGGTCAAGCAAGGAAACATTTAGTAACAGTTCCCACGAAACGACTTGCTTGAGGGTATCGTCCCAATTCCAAATCATGCGGGCAACACGCTTGTCGAGATTCGTGTCACCGTCCCATAGGATATGATTGTCTTTATCGAGGACCAGCAACTGACCCGAGTTTCCATCCCATGTCCAAGGTTCTGTTTGCCCGGAGTTGTGGGTGCCGGTTTGAAAATAGCCGGAAGTGCGCACTTGGATGCGTCCGCCGCCATTGCCCGAACTGCTATTGCCGTTTCCGCTACTGGGCGCCGATGTACTGGTCGTCCAAGTTGCAGCGCTCGTTCCGAACTTGGCTTGGAACTTCGGGCCAACGTAGGGGCTGGTGGTGGGCAGAAGCCCATTGACCGCACCGCCAGTGTACGCTGTCCAACCATTCGTCACAGCATCCACTGTATGGAAAACACCACCAACACCAAGCACGGTGTCGCCGGTAAGCCATGACATCGAACCATCGGAGATCTCAAGATTCGAACCGGCTGCAATCGTAAGAGCGGTGCCGTAAGCATCGTACCCATAGTTGCCGCTGCCCGTGACATAGACCCCGTTCTCGAGCGAATTGCCAGCGAACGCCCAACCCGCGTCAGTGGCGGGGTTGCCCGTTACATTAAATGCCGCCTGTGCGGGCATGGTCCCCAACATGAGTCCCACGATCGCCACACAAAACAGGAACCGATTCTTCATATAGCTTCTCCCATCAACGTAGTTGATCCACGCTTCTCTTGCCGATTACAGCGATTCATCAATGAACACGAAATCAGGGAATCACTGAATTTGACCGAAAAGCGATTGCCTCGCCCTCCAGCTTAAACCCAAAACTCCCCGATTCGGACTAACCGCACCAGTCTACTTAGCCGTTTTAAAAAAGTCAATTAGCGTAAAGTAGGTGAATTGCACAACCCAAGGCAAAGGCAACTACTTTAGTAGTCCGTCACTGCTATATAGCCGACCCGTTCCGGGTCGGTACCTACGCCATTAAACATCCGCTTGAAGTAGCTGAATTCGTCCGCAGGTCTCCAAAAGGACCACTGGCCAAAACTGGAATACTGAACTCGTGTTCACTACCTGCTAGACTTTGCCCAGGTATTTACGGAAGCCACAAGCATAGACCTGCTACCAGAGAACCATTATCCGATCGCTTGCGGCTTAGCGCGATTTCCTAGACAAAGCCCTATCCCTGAAGCTCGGCAACACAATTGCAACTAGCCCTACTTCCATCGAGCGGGCCAAGCAGTTCCCCAGTTCTTTGAAAATCTAACGCATCGTATCGGCGATCAGCGTTCGGCTCTCGGCCACACAACGCCCCCGGTGTGCGCTGAATCAGCGGTTAGGCCAAGCCGAACCAACTCCGGGGGGAGAATTGTGCGCACCTTGATACCCCTTCCCAAACCTTGCAAAACCTTCGCAACCAACTCGCCAAACGTCAGAAGGCACACTCGCCGCGCGCATCAATCGACCGAAATTCGGTCGATTCTGCTCGCCGAGGGGGGAGACCCTTACATCCAGGTGCAAGTCCAGCACATTACGCCACAACGACTTCGGCGCACGCGAGCAAAAAATGCACGAGCAAACCCCGACCCCAGAACATGCCCCTTCGGGCTCCCCGCTCGAAGCTCCCTGCTCCCTACGCCGCTTTGCGGCGGCCACCCGACTTCGCACGTGTAGAAGCCGTCGGCTCGCCCCGGCGTCTGCGGACTCGCCGCGATAGCACGAGGTATCCGGCGATGATCGTGGCCCCGATAAGTCCTTCGACCAGCGTCGAGGGCTCGCCTGGCACGATCAGGCTGCGCGCCGAGCGCGCGGGACCCGAGGCTAGATCGACAATGGGCAAACTGCCAGCAGACAACTGCCCCACTGCAAGCATGATCCAGGCGATAAGCATGGCAAACGCTCCTTATTTCCAGATGAGTCGTCGCACGCACCGGCAAATCTGTAGCGAATGGGCCGAATTTCTGCCACATCAGTTGCGAAATGCTCTTTGCCGCACCTCGCTGTTTTGCTACTACATGCCGCCCGGTTTGCGCGCCCAACGGATGGTGC
>CAZGMU010000517.1:1295-3162 GCA_964526975.1 uncultured Planctomycetaceae bacterium | reverse complement strand
AATGAATTTGATTCTGCCGGCTACGGAAGATAGACCAACCGGCAGACAATAGACGTTCGATAGGTCCAAGCATGCCTCCTGCAGACGCCGGAAATTGCAGGGGCTCGGTTCAAACGCAAACACGCTTCCCATCTTCACGCGATCGCCCATCTTTCGCGTGTAGTAGCCGACATTGGCGCCAATATCCCAGACGACATCATCCGGTTGAAGCACGGATAGCAGCGCGGCATAGACCTTTTCCTCGTAGCCCTCCCCGCGCGTGAATAATCTTCGTATCGTTCGTGCAAGCCCTAAGGAACGAAGCATATTGCGGCCCCAGATCGAGGCAGGATGGGTAATCCAAGACACGGCGTACTCCATTCTCAAACGTCCGGATGCCGTCAACGCAGCTGCCTCGTCGGCTTTCCCATCACGCCCGAACCGGCTTTCTGAGAATCAATTGGCCAAGGCAGAGTGCATCCATATCCGTCCGCACGAAGCAGTCGACCGCCTGTTCCGGCGTGTCGACAATGGGTTCGTTCTCATTGAAGCTTGTGTTAAGCACGACGCCGACACCGGTATGCTTCTTCACCGCACTGATCAGCCTGTGATAGAGTGGGTTGCTTGCGGCATCGACGCTTTGCAGCCGGCCTGTGCCATCTACGTGAGTGATGGCAGGCAACCTGCCGCGCCACTCGGGACGAATCTTTACGACATGCATCATGAAGGGTGAACGGACATCCTGCTCGAAATAGGTTGCAACGTCCTCGGCGAGCACGCTCGGAGCGAAGGGACGGAAGGATTCACGCCGCTTAATCTTGGCGTTGATTATATCCTTCATACTCGGAATGGCCGGATTGGCGAGGATCGAACGGTTGCCAAGCGCTCGCGGTCCCCACTCGCTGCGGCCTTGGTACCAGCCTGTGACAAGTCCATTGGCTATGAGTTCGGCGGCTGTTTCAACGAGCATATCGTCGCTACCGCAATCCTCAATAGTATAGCCTGCCGCGCTTCGCGGGCACCGGTCAGGATGGCATTTCCGTATCCGGGCGCCCTTTCGCTGAGATAGCGCGCGCCGTGGGACGCCACGATATCGGGTGTGCCATCATCCGAGGCCGCAGCTTGCAAATAAGGCGTGTTGAAGGGCGTATCGCGTAAGATGCGGGCGTTAGCGACACCGTTGAGTGCGCATCCTCCCGCCAAGACGATACGCTCGGTTTGCACGAGCTTATGCAAGCGGTTTATGCAATGGATCGCAATCTCCTCGAAGCAAGCCTGAGTGGAACGAGCGATGTCCTTCTCGCGTTGCGATATTTCGTCGGTGCGCATGCGTGGCTGCCCAAGACGCTCGACAACCTTGTGCGTATACAAGCGGCTCATAGCAATTCGGCCTTCCTCGTCGAGGCCGCCGCTCTCACCACCACCCTCGTGCATGCCGAAGAAGCCGGGAGCGAGCCGGAACCAGCCATTCGACGTCGCACTGACCATTTCGTGCATGGTATCGACGTAACGATCCTCACCATAGGGGGCAAGGCCCATCACCTTATATTCTTCTCCAAACTGATCAAAGCCAATGAATTGACATAGAGCCGTGTAGAAGAAACCGAGACTATCAGGCAGCGTCACACGATCGAGCACGTCGATACGAGCCCCCTCGCAGCGGGCCGCCATTACCGAAGCGAAGTCGCCGGAGGCGTCGTAAGAAAAACCGGCGCTTAGGCCATCGAAGGGTGAAACGTAGTACGCGCTAGCAATGTGGGCGAGGTGGTGTTCCACGTTTACTGTTTCGAACCGAACTTTTAACGGGTCTTCATCGCAGATCGCGGCAAGTTGGTTAAGCATCGAAGCTGTCTTCCGACTACGCGAAAAATGCTCAAGCGCCGCGGCG
>CAZGMU010000517.1:0-1285 GCA_964526975.1 uncultured Planctomycetaceae bacterium | reverse complement strand
CGCTACCCACGCCACCTTTGCCGTCCTGTTCGCACCAGGGTCACGCGGCAATGCGACGTGTGTAACATCAGACAATCTAAGACCGTTATCCGCTAGCAGCCATCGAATAGCGTTCTCAGGAAATCGCGAAGTGTGTTTCTCTCGAGCGCCGAGACGCTCTTCGGCTACGGCTCCGACGAGCTTACCGTCGATGAGTAGGCAAGCCGCAGAATCTGCATGGAAGGCGTTAAGGCCAAGGATGATCATGTTGGTTTCCTAGTTTGAGAGAACATTGTCAGTATCTCTCGCGCTCTTTGATCGATGATGTAGATGGAGGATCTCCGCCATATGCTTTCAGTCCAGCCGAACCGACGCCGGTAGATTCCCGCCGACTGCAAGCCAACGATAAACCTCGACCATCTGCCGGGCTATGCCATCCCAACCAAAATCGCGCTCCATCCAGGCGCGGCCACGTACTCCCATTGCCCGGCGTTCTTCGAATGACAAGGACAGTGCAGCCTTCAACGCGACCGCCATAGGCTCATGCCCATGGTCGATCCACCAACCGCAGCGCTCCTTTTCGAGTTCTTGCCACGGCGCACCCTTCGTCGCGATTACTGGCGTTTCGACAGATAAGCTTTCGGCCACCGTCATGCCGAAATTTTCATGCAGGGACGGCAAGGCAAACAGTTCGGCTTGAGCAAGTAGTCTCATCTTTTCATCGCCGAATACGGGAGGCGAAATCTCGACGGAATCTAACCCCAAGGTGCGCACAAGTCGCCTCAATTCTTCAGCATAACCGCCCTCGCTCGGCCCAACGATTTTCAGCCGCCATTGCGGGAAGTCGGAAGTAATGAGCCTCCATGCGTGGATTAACCTGTCTAGCGCCTTCATCGGGTGGATGCGGCCGAGCGACAGAACGAACGGTGGTGACAAGTCTGCATTATCTGGAGGGGTAGGAGGACATGGAAGAGTGATGCCATTTGGGATGACTGCAACGGGCTGGCGAAGGCCGAAAACTCTTATCGCCTCATATTCTTGATCAGCAGTGGCGTGGAAACAATTCACACGATGCACTGCTTGCCTCTGTAAAAGAGCCCAGAATACACGCTTCTTCAGCTTGGAAAATTGCAGCGCTTCCGCCCCAAACATCCCATGTGGCGACAAGATGAACGGACGCCCTTGCTCAAAAGCTACTTCGGCGGGATAAACGTTCGGCATCATCCACAGACCGTGTGTATGGAAGATATCCGTTCGAGACGAAGCGATTGCACGCCGCATAGCGCCTGATACGCCAAGCTTGCGC
>CAZGMU010000516.1:0-3173 GCA_964526975.1 uncultured Planctomycetaceae bacterium | reverse complement strand
TCGCCGCCGTGAAATCTACTCGGTGCTCGAACACGAGCCGAACATCGTCAAACCAGCCAACCTGCCGCCCGAATCAGTCGGCCGCGATTGGTGTGTCGTGCAGAGCCGCAACGGCGTGTCTGTCGGCATCGCTTGCGTGCTAGGTCAATTGTTTATGAAACCGGCCGACAGCCCATGGCATACGGCCGATCGCGTCCTTGCGGCCATGCCCAGCGATGTGCGTATCCGCTTCATCGACTTCCACGCCGAGGCAACGAGCGAAATGCAGCTCATGGGCCGCCACCTCGACGGCCGCGCCACCGCCGTCCTGGGCACGCATACCCACGTCCCCACGGCCGATGAGTGCATCCTCCCCGGCGGCACGGCCTTTCAATGCGATGTCGGCATGACCGGGCCCTTCGAGAGTATCATCGGCCGCCGGATCGATCGCGTGCTTGAAACGACGCTCACGGGTCGTCCCACCGAATTCGACGTTGCAACCGACGACGTCCGCCTCTGCGGCACCATCATCACTGCCGACGAAGCTACCGGCCGAGCCACGGCCATCGAACGGATCTGCATCCGCGAGGCCGATCTTCCCGAACGAATGAGCACTGCACGGTAAATGGCACCAGAAACTGGTTTTTGACCTGTCATTCCCGCGTAGGCGGGAATCCAGCGCTTCGACCCAAATCGTCTTAATGCTTCTAACAAATTGAACCGCCAAGTCGCCAAGTATGCCAAGGAAGACAGAAATCAGCAGTGAATGGCTTGGCGTCCTTGGTGTGCTTGGCGGTTTCGTTCATTGTGTTAGATGCTCTTAGATTCCCGCCTACGCGGGAATGACGGCACAGGAATCAATAGCTGCCGGTGACACGGCAATAGCGGGCCATCGAGAGCGCTACGCCTTGGCCAGACTGCCAATATACCCCGCATTCGTCAGCGTCGCCTCGGTGAGCGGGTCGGTAATCTTGACCATGTGAATCGCCGAGAAGCCCAACAGGATAAACCTCGCGCCCAGCGGGTCGGGGTTCGTCCGTTCCAACAGCAACATGTCATCCTTGATCAGAAAGCTCTTGAATGGCGTCGCTTCGTTGAGCGTGCTGACGACCACGCCGCGCTTCGAGATTCCCGTCGGCCACTTCTCGAATACTTCCCGCCAATTCGTCTCACTCGCCTCAGACATGGACACCCTCCGACAACAACTCATGCAGGGTCGTATTGGGTGGCACGCCCTGACGCTTTGGAAAGGGCGTGGTAATTCAACATCGTGTGCTGCGCAACCACGCCCTTCGAAGACTCAGGGCGTGCCACCCGCCGAACTCCCCGTTAGATCCACGCGGCGCATTTTGGCGTTTATACCGACTCACGACAATGGCAGCAGTCCCGGGCTATTTTGCCACCCATCGCGGTGTCTGGAAGCCCCCGGTTTTCTGCGTTATGTTGAGCTTGTCTCTTTGCCGCGACTCCCGATGTCGCACGCTCAATGGATGAACCGGATATGAGAATCAATCCCGCCATTTTACTACTTGCGCTTTCGGCAGTTGCTGTTCCCTGCATGGGAGACGATTGGCCCCAATGGCGTGGCCCTTCGCGAGATGGCATCTCCAAAGAAACCGGCTTGCTTCAGGAATGGCCTGCCGAAGGCCCCGCGCTGTTGTGGCGAAAGGATGGGCTCGGCGACGGCTACTCGACTCCGGCCATCGTCGGCGATCGAATTTTTCTCATTAACAACAAAGGCAACGAAGACGAGTTCGTTCAGGCGTTGAGCACCAAAGACGGCTCCCAGATTTGGCAGACTCGCATCGGCAAAGTCGGCAAACCCGACCAGAATCCACCGTATCCCGGCGCGCGTTCGACGCCCACGGTCGACGGCGAACTGCTCTACGCCCTCGGCTCCGACGGCGATCTTGCCTGCCTGGACATCGAGAAAGGCCAGATTCGTTGGACCAAAAACATCATCCAAGAATTCGGCGGCTCGTCCGGCATCTGGGCGTATTCCGAATCGCCGCTGATCGACAAAGACCTCGTCGTCGTCACGCCCGGCGGAGAGGAAGCGACCCTTATCGCGCTCGACAAGAAAACGGGCGAGGTCGTTCGCAAGTTCCCCGTCCCTGAAGGCGACGCAGCCGCTTACACATCGATCTCCATTTTCAGCGCCGCGGGCAAGCGGCAATACATCCAGTTCCTCGCGAAAGGACTTGTCGGTGTCGACTCCGAAACCGGTAAGTTCTTGTGGCGTTACGATCACACCACCGGAAAAAGTCCCGCCAACATCGGCATGCCCGTCCCCGGCTTCGATAGCGTCTACTCGGGTACCCACTACACCGGCGGTGGCCTGGTGAAACTTGTACCCGATGGCGACGGCGTCAAAGCCGAAGAGGTTTACTTCGAAAAGAAGCTGCCCACGGCGATCGGCGGCGCCGTGTTGATCGGCGACTACCTGTATGGCTCGAACCGCGAGTTGTTCATGTGCGTCGACTTCAAAACAGGTGAAGTCAAATGGAAAAAGGAACGCACCATGGCCCCCTCGTCGGTTTGTTACGCCGATGGGCGCCTCTACCTCCACGGCGAAGCGAATGGCGATCTCGCGTTAATCGAGCCATCGCCAGAGGGCTACAAAGAGCACGGCCATTTCACACCGCCCGGCATTCCCGAAAAGCGAGTCGGCAAAGCCTGGACCTATCCAGCCATCGCCGATGGCCGCCTTTATATCCACGACTGGGGCACACTCTGGTGCTTCGACATCAAAGCCGACGGCTCAGCTCGTGCCGCCTCGGTACCTACCACGCCATCCCGAAATTGATCGCCGTGCCCTGGAAACTTGGATCAAACACGTTGGGAAGCGATGCGCTCTCCCACCGCTGAAACTCCGGCACGATGTCGATATACCAATATTTGTCTTCCAGCTTGCCGAACCGATGGCGGAACTCGATTCCGAACGCCAGTTCGACGATCGTTAGCATGTCGTGATTCGTATCGTTGGCGAACGGCGTGCCGCGATCTCTCCAATCGCCCGACAGCAATGAATAACGCGTCCGGCCGATCGAGCCCACATCCATCTTCGAAAACCGCAACAGCGGATAAAAGCCTTCTCCAAAAATACTGAGACCGCCCGAATTCAATCGCGCGCGGCTGCCAAAGGTCTTCAAGTCATATTCCAAGCCGGCGCCGGCCACGCCAGCACCGAGAAC
>CAZGMU010000515.1:1641-3177 GCA_964526975.1 uncultured Planctomycetaceae bacterium | reverse complement strand
AGGTTGCGGCGGGGATGTGCGTGCTGATGTCGACCCATACGCTGACGGCCGCCGAGGAGATTGCCCACCGCGTGGGGATCATGAACCACGGGAAGCTATTGTTCGATGGCCCGATCGACGCGTTGCGGCAACGTTTTCCGGCCGACCAGCAGTCGCTGGAAGCAATGTACCTGAATCTTACGCAGCAGCCGGTTAGCACGACGGACGCGGCATCAGCAGATCGACCGGGATAAGGAACACGACATCCGTGGCTGTGCCGACGACCGAAACGACCCATCGCTCCGTGACGGCGCAACCCCGCCTGTGGGAATCGAGCCTGCGCGACTTGCCCAGCGAAGATGGCGAAGCCCAGTTAATGTGGCAACTTCGCTATCGAGTGACGCGGACGCAACTCCAACAGCTGTTTACCAACGCTCGCCTGCGAACTCTGCTGGTAATTGGGCTGAGTCTCTTCTTCTGGTTTGGGTTGTTTCTCCTGTTCTACGCCGGATTTCAGTTCATTGTCATTAACATTGCGGCGGTGGGTAACCCGTACCACGCTCAGACAGTGCGGTTCGTATTTCATCTGTTCTTCGCGTCGCTCAATGTGATGCTGGTCTTTTCGTCCGGAATTATTCTGTACACCGGCTTATATAAGTCGCCTGAGACCGAGCAATTGCTGACTTTGCCGACACGCCCCGATCGCGTTGTGCTGTACAAGTTTCAAGAGGCCGTGTTTTTCAGCAGCTGGGGGTTCTTCCTGCTGGCCAGTCCAATCATGATCGCTTACGGGATCGTGGTCGGCGCGCCTACGTACTACTATTTCTTGTTGCTGCCGCTGATCATTTCGTTCGTGTACATACCGAGCGGCGTAGGCGCTCTGGGTTGCTTGTTCATTATTCACAAGTTGCCGCAGTTGAGACGAATCATTGTCGCGTGTGCGGCGTTGGCCGTGATCGCGATGACGGTGCCGCCGATCTGGCGGACCGTGAACAGCCCGCAATCGAAATTGTTTGGAACCGAGTGGTTTCAAGACACGTTGCAGCGGTTTCGCTTTACCGAGCAGGAGTGGCTGCCCAGCACATGGCTCACGAATGGTCTTCTGGAGGCGGCGCGGCCACCAGCCGTGGTAATGGCTGATAAGATCAGCGAGTTGCCGGTGGTGCAGAGTGTACTGTACCTGGCGCTGCTGGTTTCGAACGCGTTGTTTTTTCATGTGCTCACTGTGTGGGCGGCGAAGCATTGGTTTCGAGCAAGCTATGCGAATCTGGCGGCTCGGCCGACGGTGCGGCGGAAGGTGGGCGGAGCCATCTCGGATCAGGTGTTCTCGTTCTTTCTGACACCGTTTCCCGCGCCGATCAAATTGCTGCTGATCAAAGATTGGCGGCTGCTGCGCCGGGATCCGGTTCAGTGGTCGCAATTCTTGATCTTCTTCGGCTTGCTGGGCTTGTATTTCCTCAACGTCGATCGCTTCAACAACCCGCACAGCGACATTGGCTATGCTACCTGGATCAATATGGTCAGCTTTCTGAACCTGGCCGTGGTCGGGCTGATCCT
>CAZGMU010000515.1:1116-1631 GCA_964526975.1 uncultured Planctomycetaceae bacterium | reverse complement strand
CGTTCACAACGCGCTTCATCTATCCGATGATCAGTCTCGAAGGGCATTGCTTCTGGATTGTGGGCCTTTTGCCGATCGAGCGTGACACGATTCTGTGGAGCAAATTCTGGTTCGCATCGCTCGGGTCGTGGATCCCTTGTTCGTTGCTGGTGCTCTTGAGCGATTTGATGCTGCACGTGCCGATGCTTGTGATTGGCGTTCACCAGTTGACGTGCGTGCTGCTTTGTCTGGGGCTATCGTCGATCGCCGTCGGCTTCGGCGCGATGATGCCGAACTTCCGAGAGACGTCGCCTTCCAAGATTGCGGCGGGCTTCGGGGGGACGCTGAATCTTGTGCTTAGCGCGCTCTACATTATGGTGGTCGTGGTGCTGACCGCGTTGCCTTGTCATTTCTATCTGCTGACCGGTAATCAGCCTTTTTTTGCCCCATTCGGCAATCCGGAGCATCTGAAGATGTGGTTGATCATGGGCACCGGCACGGCGATCGTCGTGGGGGCCATCGCCACAATCATTCCT
>CAZGMU010000515.1:0-1106 GCA_964526975.1 uncultured Planctomycetaceae bacterium | reverse complement strand
GCATTTCGCGAACTCGAGTTCCTCTAGCGCGGAAATGGCGAAACCGGGCACTTGATGCGAGCGTCTCTCCACTGCATTTCCAACCCACACGCGCAGCGACCATGGACCCAATCACTTCGAACCCGTTCAGCCTGCTCACGTTCATTGCCGCGCCGGCGATTTTAACGAACGCCTCGTCGATCAACGTATTGTCGACGTCCAACCGTTTGGCCCGCTCGATGGAGCGTGCTCGCGCCATCTCGATGCAGATCGACGAGCACGACGGTGACGCGGACAGCGGCAACGCGGTTCGGCTCGTGCTGCTGAAATTTGCCGAACGGCGCACGTTGCTGATTGTGCGGGCGCTGACTTGCTTCTACATCGCGCTGGGCTCTTTCGCCGCCGCCAGTTTGATCTCGCTCCTTGGCGCGGTGTTCGTGGCCGCGCATCAGGACCTTCTGCAACGAGTCACACTGGTTGCCTCGATAGCGGCTGGCGTCGTGGGCGTCGTCGGGCTTAGCGTTGGCGCGGGTCTACTCGTTTTCGAGACGCGGATGGCACTTCGTGGCATGGCCGAGGAAACCAGGTTTCTGCTCAACCGGCACAAGCACCACCCTCCGCGGTCGACTTAGAGCGCCTTTCGGAAGAGTGTAGGAAGCGTGCCTGGGAGAATGCCCCAGTTTTCCGCGACGACAGGGGCGTTGCCCCCCTGGCACCCCAGTCCATAGCAAGCTGAAAAGCCGCGCTATCGGGTTACCTCTTCCGCATCAGCCTGTTCGACATGGCTGGCGGCTATTTCAGGGGCCGCCTCCGCGGGCTCTTCCTCTGGCTGCATGGCCGCGTTGTAGCGAGCTGCGATGTGTCCGACGCCTGCCCCGGCGAGCGTCAGTGGAATGTTGCCTCCGAAAACCATCGAGGCTTGCCCGCCAACCTCGGCCCCAAATTCGGCATAGAGCACGCGAGTGGCTTCCTCCTGCTGGGCAGTCGTGCCTGTGGCCAGCGTATAGTCAAGCACGTCGGTCTTCATCTGCTTGGCAGGCCAGAGCCGCGCAACGGGCAGCGATGTGACGGTGGCGTACGTACCCGGGTACGTGCGGGCTTGAACGAGCCGGGCATGGGCCGCTTGT
>CAZGMU010000514.1:0-3181 GCA_964526975.1 uncultured Planctomycetaceae bacterium | reverse complement strand
ATCGGGGGATTAGCTCAGCTGGGAGAGCGCTTGCATGGCATGCAAGAGGTCAGCGGTTCGAGCCCGCTATCCTCCACTTCTGGCCCGATTATGCTTGGAATAAAGCCCCAAATCGACGGGGCTTTTTTCATGCGCGGCGGTTCGCCTGGCTTTATCTTCTTCCTGCAATAGGTAAACTGCGATAATCGGCACGACCCAACCACTGTCTGCCGATAGCTGGTCCGTCGTTTAGCCGGACCGGGGTTGGATCTTTTCACGGCTCCGTTTCGAGTATGCAATTCTCGGCACTTATCGTTGCGGCTTTGTTGGCGGTCGTCGCTCCGCAGTCGGCGCACCAGCAAGTCCACGACTACGCCGGCTTGCTGTCGGCGGCCGAGCGGCAATCGCTCGAGCAGTTGGCGCAGGAGGTCGAGCGGAAGACGAGCGCTCAAATGGCGATCGTCACCGTCAAGTCGCTGGATGGGCAAACGGTTGACTCGTATGCTCACGAGTTGTTCGGCCAGTGGGGCATCGGCCAGCGTACGGTCAACAACGGCGTATTGCTGCTGGTCGCTCCGAACGAACGCCGCATGCGGATCGAGGTTGGGTATGGAATCGAGCCGCTGCTGGACGATGCGCGGTGTGGTGAAATTCGTGACCAGCATGTGATTCCTTATTTCAAGCGCAACGACTACGCGGGCGGCATCAAGAGCGGCGCTCGGGCACTGGCCGATGCGATTCTCGCCGATCCGGCGGCCGCACGAGGCGACCCGAACTCCGGGCCAATGCTGGCTCGGCGGGCGTACAACCGTGCGGTGCTTGCCACTTACGCAGTGGCTGCCGCGGCCTGTGTATTGTTTTTGGCTAGCCTCGTCGTCGTGGCCAAGCGTATCTATAACACGGTCGGGTTTGCGTCGCTGAGCGCAATTGCCGCCGGTTTGATCGCCGTTGCGGCGTACCTGCTTACGCGGCTTCCGCGTCCCGGCGAGTTGTGGCCTTGGTTTGTCGGCGCGTCGACGGCGACGGTGGCCGCGTGGGGCTATAACTTTGCCAAGTATCGTCGTTATGGGCCGCATCATTGCTCCAAGTGTGGGACGCGCCTCGAGTTGCTGAGTGAGCAGGATGAAGACCCCAAGCTTTCCTCGGTTCAGCTGTTGGAGGAGAAGATTGGCTCGGTCAACTACGACGTCTGGATTTGTCCTGCTTGCTTGAACAACGACACGCAGCGGTACATCAATTCGTTCTCTAAGTTCCGGGATTGTCCGAGTTGCGAAGCGCGCACCTATAAAGAGGACCCGCAGCGTACGATCATCCCGGCCACGACGCTGGCCAGCGGCGAGGCCGAGATCGAGGGACGTTGCGTTTCGTGTAACTACAAATCGGTTCGTAAGGTCAGGTTGCCTCGGGTGGTCGTGGTTTCCACGTCGAGCGGCGGCTCGTCGGGCACTGGTTCCTTTGGTGGTACCTTCGGCGGTGGCGGTGGAGGGGGCGGCGGTTTTGGTGGCTTTGGCGGTGGCTCGAGCGGAGGCGGCGGCGCCTCGGGAGGTTGGTAAGTTGTACTTCACGATTGCGGCCGCGATCTTGTGCGGCATTATCATCCTTTGGTATCTGCTGACCTATAACGGGCTAGTGGCGGCTCGTAACGCGGTCGATCAGGCCTGGTCTCATATCGAGGTCGAACTGAAGCGGCGGCTCGATCTCATTGGCAATCTGGTCGAGATTGCCAAGGGGTACGCTAAGCACGAGCGTGATACGTTCACGCAGGTCGCCGCGATTCGCACGCAGCAGAACCCTTTCAACAGCGCGGCCGCTGCCAACAGTGCGGAGCCCGATCTCAAGCGAGCGATCGGCAATATCATGGTGCTGGCCGAGAACTATCCGCAGTTGCGGGCCGATCAGAGCTTTCTTAATTTGCAGAAAGAGCTGACCGAGACCGAGAACCGCATCGCCGAACGGCGGCACGCCTACAACCAAACCACGAACGCTTATCTGAACCAGCTTCATACGCTTCCATCGAACATAGTCGCTTATATCCAAGAGATGCCCGAGCGCTCGTTTTTCGACGCACCCGATGCCGAGATCGAGCGGGCCCCGGAAATCAAGTTGTCATGAGAAAACTCATTCTTCCGATCGCGCTGTTGATGATGGCCGTGATGCTGGCGAGCGCCGTGGCGGTCGATTGCGTGCGGCTCGCGGCCGACGGCCATCGCCGCGCGCAGTTGGCGACCGACGAGATGGCCAAGCACGAGTCGCGCCTCGTCGGTGTGCTAGAGAACTCGCCGAAGAAGACGCCCGAGGTGGAGTCGGCCCTTGCGACTTGGAAGTCGGTCAACGGGCGCTTGTCGCGTGAGCATGCGTACGAGGCAGTGGTTGCGGCGTTTCAGAAAACGATGTCTCCGAAGATCGATGCCACCGATCCGCTCGATCGCAAATTCATGGACGAAGCGGCCGGCGCGATCAATCGGCGGGATGTTGCCCATAAGCAGTACGCGGCGGAGTCGGCCGAGTACGATGCGTACCTCGCTAGTTGGCGGGGCAAAATCGCGCAGACGTTCTCGTCGCAGGCCCGGCTCGATGTGCCGCAGCAGGCCGAGCTTCCGGAAGCTCCTTAGTTTTCAGGGAGGGAGTTCACCACGGAGGACACAGAGGGCATGGAGAAGATCGTCAGGTTGCACTCCATGTCGTAAACGTGATGCGGTTCAATGAGGGAGAGGTTTGGGCCACTAATCGGCACTAATCTTCGCTAATTGGAGCTTGGATTAGCGAAGATTAGCGGACCTTCTTCCCGTCCTCTATTTCTTTGCGAGTGCTTTCCTGGCCTGGTCGTTGGTGAGGGTACCATCTGCTGCTCACAATTCCCCCCTCGGGTTTTGGACAGTTGCGCAGCTTGTCAGAGCGATGATTCGCGGCTGCTGCTTATGCGATTCGTTCGACATTTTGCAAGGCTTCGCAACGTGCGCACAATTCGCCCCTCGAATTTTGCGCACCCTGGCATGGCCTGGGTTTTGTCCTTCCGGCGCGCAACGGTGGCGCTCTTGGCCGACAGCCGAAAGCTGATAGCCGACAGCGATGTCACTAAATTTCCAAAGAGCGGGCGAACCACGTCGCTGGAACGGGCGGAGCGGGGCATTTGCAGGTTGCATTCGTGATGGTATCGTATTGTGTACGCGTGTTGTGGTTATCTAGTTGACTCCACCTACCG
>CAZGMU010000513.1:244-3184 GCA_964526975.1 uncultured Planctomycetaceae bacterium | reverse complement strand
CAACTCGGCATCGAGTGCGGCTTCAAAAACGCGCACCTCTTGGTGACTCGCCATCTAACTGTCGCTCCACAACAACGACGCCAACTTGCTGGCATGCAGAGCCACATGCGTGAGAGCGTCGTGGTTCTAAGTTGAGGATGCGATGCAACGTGTACGACCCAAGACTACTGACGATCCGCACTTTCATACGGTAGATAGCTTTCCGTCGATTCGCAGGATCTCTAACGGAGATCTCTACTCGCTCAGCTTGAGCAATAAGACGCACGGCCTCACACACGGCTTGCATCGCTTCGCCGCCAAATTTATTCCACAAGTTCCGGCTTGGGCGATCGAAGAGTTTGCATCCCCCAACTCCTTAGTCGCTGACCCATTCTGCGGCTCTGGAACGACACTGGTTGAAGCAGCACAGAGATGCAAGAAGTCACTTGGAGTGGATTGTGACCCTCTCGCAACACTCATCGCCAACGCAAAAGTCGCGAATATAGACCCTTCTCGCGTCGCCCACCTTGGCCGCTTGGTTCGGAGACGATGGAAGTCTCCAGCACGATCGCTTGAAGCGCCAATGCCAGGGCTCGTTAATTTTGGTCATTGGTTCACGAAAGTAGCGTGGGGGTGGCTTCAGTCGTTACTCCACACGATTGACTCGCTCGACTGTACAGAAGACGAGCGCCGATTCTTTTACTGTCTCTTCGGTTCGATAGTTCGACGGGTGTCGAACGCCGATGATCAGACGCAAAAGACGTATGTGTCTGGTACTCTAAAGAAGACTCCACCACCGGTGCCTCCTACCTTCTGGAGAGCATTTGATAAGGGGCTTCTTGGTTTGGAGGAACTCACGAGCTCTCGGCTGCAGGCGGCAAAGAGCGAATGCGTGATGGGAAGTGCAACGCACATTCCGGTGAAAGACGGCACTGTTGACCTCGTCGTCACGAGTCCGCCGTATCTTGATTCCGTTGACTACATGTACAACTTCATGTTGGAGTATTTCTGGCTCGGCCCAAAGGTTGGTGTTCCTGACCGCACTTCATTCAACCGGATGAGACGCGAGGTGATAGGCGCAAAAAACCCATCTCAGAAGAAATCGCCGCATCTTCCGCAATGCCTTCAAGACCTCATTGATGAACGCGACATTCTATCCTCCCGATTGCCCGCGACACGTGAATACTGCTGTAGCATGTCCGCGCACTTCAGATCAGCCGCGAAAGCTATGAAGCGCGACGCTAAGTACGTCCTTGTAATTGGCAATAGCCAAACGCGTAAAGGCGAACTACCAATTCATGATTCTTTGATTCGTCTGGCTGCTGATGCGGGGCTTGGGTTCGAGAAGGCCTTCGCATATCGCATCCGACGGCACTACATGAAATTCCCGCGTAAGGGACGTGGCGGAATCATCCTCATGGACTGGGTAGTAGTCCTGAATAAGTCAAAAAGCCGCTCTACGTATCCTGAGCGGTTGCCTTTACCTAATTTGCGGCTACGTGATGATGAGGTGGCTCACTGAATCATGGCGCCTTTACAGACTAACGACTTCTGGAGAGTTAATAGTTACGGGTATCCGAATTACTTCAGCTCGGATTCGAAGGCGCAAGAGGCCTGGGCCACGTTCGAATCCTTCGTTGACCACCATGATTCCGCATATACCGACTTAAAGTCCTACTGGGCATCTCCCAATGCACCTCGGCGCTTAGACCACCATGCGGTCGAAAGCTGGAAGGCCACTTTTGAGGAATTTGGCCTACTCTATGTCATCAGTCGTTCGGACCACATTACGGTTACACCGGCCGGTTTTCAGTTCTATCAAGCTGCTCAAGACAAAGATGAGGAAGCATTCGTTTGGACCGGCATCAACCTCCTGTTCCGCTATCCGCTGCAAGGTCCACCGCCGCCGCGTCGCCCAAAAAGTCCTGCACACGGTCAATCTGATCTTCTCGTCTATCGCTTCCTCTACTCGGCGATGTGCGATTTGGGCTCCTATTTTTGGTGGACAGAGTTAGAACGTATTTTTTGTCGCGTCTTCGCGACACGCGAAGCAAGGCCCGCATTTGACGCGATAACTACAATCCGCGCCACGCCGTCTCACCACTCGGCATATTCGCTTCCGGTTTCCAACAGGAAAGGTGCGTTTTACAACTCTCTGAACCAGGTCGCAAATCATGCGGGCATGAACCACCTGGTCCTCCTTCAGGACAATGACAGCGAGCACTACGGGTCGACCGAAAGTCGACGCCGGCACCTCATAAATCGCCGCTGGATGTCTCTCATATCCACCGCATTAGGCGACAGCCCTCGCGACGACTGTCGAAGCAGTGCACTTTACGTAGATAGACTTCCGACGGCACCACGACACGTCGACGAGCAAGCATACTTTGACTACTTGGGCGCGGAAGTGCCACAATTGTCGTCTATTGCAGAAGCCCCATCGCCGAGAGCCATCGATCTTGCCGGCGACACGGTCTTCATTCTCAACGAGAATGTGCATTACACGACAATCGACGAACTTGCGATGAAGATTCAAGGACTCGCGTCAACACTTTGCACGCTTGGCAGAAATCAGCGGGTAATTCTCTCCGCCGACCTCGTCTGGACTTATCTTGTCGTCGGCAAAGAACTTGTGGGCCCCGACCGCGTCCAACTTACACTTCGACGTGCGCGCCCGATCACCAATCCAGATCCAATTCAACAGCTCCTCGGTGAAGACAATGGCTAACGTTGGCGAAGACACTTTGGTCGAACAGGGTGCGCTTCCACCCACAGATTTCCACGACAAGATCGAACGCATTCGGGAAATCTCCGAATACGACATTGAATGTCCTCCGGACTTGATCGCTCGTCTCGATCAAGCCACAGCCGGGCTACTCATTCCGCCAGAGACGTTGAGAGCTGCTGCCGCAGCACTGCGTGTAGGCCATGTCGTACTACATGGACCGCCGGGCACTGGCA
>CAZGMU010000513.1:0-209 GCA_964526975.1 uncultured Planctomycetaceae bacterium | reverse complement strand
GAGCACTGTGCCACGCGTTCAACACCTCCATCTTCCCCGTTACCGCCCATGAGGATTGGACTGTTTTCGATGTCATCGGACGGCTTGAACTTCGATTGCACCAGGACCGCAAAGAAGAAATCGTCCCCGTGAACGGATATTTCACGGAGGCGGTGATTCGATGTGCCAACACCACTGTCCTTCACTTCGACGATCCCGCTGAACCTCAA
>CAZGMU010000512.1:0-3193 GCA_964526975.1 uncultured Planctomycetaceae bacterium | reverse complement strand
ATTACCGCGCAGTTTTCAATAGAACAATTTCGCTCGATTAAAAATATAGCCGCCCCATCCTGGGGCGGAAGTTTGTGGTCGAATAACTGCCAGAAACTCAACCTGCGCAATTATCCGCTCAACGCTTCGAGACAACCATGGTGAATCATCGCGAATTTGCTTCACCGCAGGTTGCTCAATTACTAGAGGCCAACGGAATCCATGACCTCGACTCGGCGTTTCGAGTCGGCGAGCCCTTGGACGAAGAGCACGAAGGGCGGGCAACGCGGCATTTCAATCGACGCGTGGTCAAGGTCGCGTTGCGAGACGAATCAGGCGCTACGACCGACGCCTACATCAAGCGCCAGTGGAAGCGGGATCGGCTATTGCCGCGTCCGACCGACCTGCGCCATCGCACGAGATTGTTGTGCTCCCCCGTTCATGAATGGCGCGGCCTCAATACCTTGCAAAAAGCTGGCTTCCAAGTCTCCGAGCCGCTAGCCTTGTTTTGGAGCGGTTGGGGATTCTCGCGCGGCGCAGTCGTCACCCGCGCAGTGCCTCCGACTCGTTCGATTTCAGACCTGTTGTACTCGGGTGATTTAGAGCAAATGGATTCCGCAAAGCGGAGTTCTCTCATCGAAGCCGCGACCAGGCTGATCGCCCGGTTTTATAAGGAACGAATCAGTTGGCGATCAATGAAGGCTAAGCACTTCTATCCCGAAGATTTGGGCAGCAACAACTGGCGAATCTGGCTGATCGATTGCGAAGGTGTATGCCGCCGCGCGAGCTGCAGCGATTGCGAACGCGACTGGCGAAGCTACTTGCAATCCCTCGCCGCGCACGCGCCAGCCTTGCACAATGCGTTCATCGAAGCTTATCAAATGGCGCTGGGCATGTTTTAGGAACGACTCAATAATGACCTCCCGATTTTCAGAATAACCACGGAGACACGGAGAGCACAGAGAAAGATTCCTTTGACAGGATTTACAGGATCAACGGGATGAGATTCTTATTTGATTTCTTCAATCCTGTTGATCATGTAAATCCTGTCTAAACTCAAATGATTTCTCCGTGCCCTCCGTGCCTCCGTGGTGAATCCCATCTGTCGAAGTTGTTTTTGAGTTATCCCTTAGCTGTCCCTGTTCTGACCAGCTTGTTCTTCGCGCCTTTGCGTGAAATTCCTCACCGTATCGGTACTACGCCTGCCGTGGGAATTCCCAGTTGAGTTATGGGCAAGGCCACACTGGTCTCGGCTTTGGCCGCCGGCAGTTTCAGCGTGAACGCCGTGCCGACGCCGACCGTGCTCTCGACCCGAATCTTGCCCTGATGGGCTTCCATGATTTCGCTACAGGTCGATAGTCCCACTCCAGCGCCCCCTTTGCCGGTAGCATCGGGACCTTGCTTCGTGCTGAAGTAGCGATCGAAAATTCGAGGCAACACTTCCGGCGGAATGCCGCCGCCGGTATCGCGGACCATCAAGTCAACCATGTTGCTGGCCGGGTCGGACGCGATTCGAATCAGGATTTGGCCCCCGCGCGGCATGGCTTGTCGAGCGTTGGTGAGCAGATTGAGCAACACTTGTTGAATTTCATTGCCGCAAACAAACGCCAGCGGCGCCGGCTCGAACTGAGTTACGATCTGGATGCGATACTTTTGCATCTCGCGCTCCAAGAGCACGAGTGACGATTCGATCAGTTTGGCCAGATCGGTCGGAGCGCGCTCGTGCCCTCGATTGCGGGCCATCCCCAGCACGCCGTTGGTGATCTTCTCGGCCCGTTCGGCGGCCCCCAGGATTTTTGTCAGCGCCTTGTCGCGCGAGGCTTCATCTTTATGACGTAGACCCAGCTTGGCGTAATTGATGATCGTGGTCAGCACATTATTGAATTCGTGCGTCGTGGTGCTGACCAGGTCGCCCAGCGAGGCCATACGGCGCGCTTGGCGCAACTCGGCTTCCAGATGTTCGATTTTCTGTCGAATTGAAACGGTTTCGTCGGACATCGCTGTTGGTCGAGATGATTGTGAACCTGGTGGTAGCGCCAGCGTTGCTAGCGAAAAATCATGCACCGGATAAAACACCGGCGTCTTCCCTTCGCCGTAGCTTTCCTGTTCGCCGCAACGACGCCTCTTTGCCGAGAGGATGCTTCTTAACTCTTTGCTGCCAGAATGGTTACGTCTATAGCGTTGTATCGTCGAATCACGCTGGCCAACTGCAGCGGGCCCCGTTAAAATCCGCCTCCTTTTTTTCGTGAGCGGATTGTTCGTTTGGCGAGCCGCGTCAGACGATGAAGAGAAGGGGAGATCAACGAGACGCGGAGGCAGCGAGATTGGAGTCCAGCACTTCGATCTCCCATCCTCCCCGTCTCTCTCTCTCCCCTTTCTACTTTTGGGAGCGAGCAGGAATGCATACGGTCGAACTCTTGAATGAAGCAGTGGATACCGCGCGGCGCTTGGGCTACGAGGTGCGCCAAGATTGGCTCGGCGGCAACGGCGGTGGTCATTGCCTGGTTCGCGGCCGCAAATGGCTGCTGCTCGATGTAGCCCAATCGGCCGACGAGCAACTCGATATCGTGACCGACGCGCTCCGTGGCGACGCGGGAGCGCAGCGCGCGATTCGCTCTCCGCAACTTGCCGAACGGGTGCAACTACGCAGCGCAGCATAGCAGAATCCGTAGCTGAATTCGCCAGGATTTGGTCGTACAACAACGGGTTGGAGTCATGACAAGCTCCCGTACAAGCCCCGTTGGCCAATAAAATCTGCCACGGCTGATGGCACCAAGCCGGCGATCGACTCGCCTGCGGCTATCCGCTGGCGGATCTCCGAGCTGCTCACATCCATCGGCGGCATCGCGATCCACTGCGGTTGAGTGTTCGCCGAACAAAGCTGGCCAAGCTCGTCGGTTTTGTGCATAGTCGAAGTAGAGCGGCGCACGACGAGCGGCGTCGCCAGCCGAAAAATCTCGCGAGGCTCTTTCCACTTGGCGATATCGCGAATCGCGTCGGCGCCGATCAGGAAAAACAGCTCGGCGGTCGGCAGCTCTTCATGAATTCGCCGGAGCGTATCGACGGTGTAACTGAATCCGCCGCGATCGATTTCTATCGAGCACGCCCGCCACGTCGGTTCATCGGCAATCGCTAGCCAGAGCATTTCCAGGCGGTCTCCGTTGGTCGCGCGCGGCCCCTGGTGCTTCAACGGCTGAATGGCGGTCGGCGTGAA
>CAZGMU010000511.1:1040-3221 GCA_964526975.1 uncultured Planctomycetaceae bacterium | reverse complement strand
GAGGCTGGATTTGCCGTGTCTCGCGTTGAGATCGAGCGGCATGAAGTTCCGCAGATTGCGTAAGACTCTCAATGCTTCTAACAAATTGAACCGCCAAGTCGCCAAGTATGCCAAGAAAGACAGAAATCAGCAGTGAATTGCTTGGTGTGCTTGGCGGTTTCGTTCATTGTGTTAGATGTTCTAAGCTATGGATTGCAGTGCGCGCATAAAACAATGACGTTTCGCTTTTTGAGTTGAGCCGCTTTTCTCGCTGCAGACGAGCTTTCAAATGGTCCTTTCCATCTTGCTCGCTGCTTCGGTTTCTCGCTTCCCCTTTGACCCTCACCGTAGTTGCAAATCTTTACAGGATGCCCTGTGAATCGTTGCATCTTTCCCAGGTACTACGAATCCGTTTTCGTAATACCAATATTCAGAAGACATACTTCGCTCCCCTAAAAAACAATTTCTTCGCCACGGTATCGTTCGGTATTGCAACTCACCACGTTGTTTTTTGTCTCATGAATTTTAGCGCATCCGTCGCGAGTTGCTCCTCGCTCTCGTACATACGTCGCCAGATTTTGGTGGCGGCGCTGATTTCCGGCAGCGCGAGGCCGAAGGCTTCGACAACCATCCAGCCGTCGTAGCCGACCTCTTTCAACGTGTCGAAAGTTTCCTTCCAGGCGACGTGACCCTGCCCTGGCGTACTGCGGTCGTTTTCGGAGATGTGGACGTGGACCGTGTGTGGGGCGGCGGTGCGGATCGCGTCGGCAATCCCCTTCTCTTCGATGTTCGCGTGGAACGTGTCGTACATCATCCGACAGTTCGGATGGTCAACTTCTTTGACGAATCGTGCCATGTCGGCCGCGCAGGTAAGCAAATAGGTTTCAAAGCGGTTCAGGTACTCGCAGGCCAGCATCACGCCCGCCTGCCCCGCGTGTTCAGCGACTTGGCGCATGCTGTCGACGCCCCACTTCCATTCATCCTTCGTTGGCCCGGCGCCACTGAAGAGGCCGATCGCGGAGTGGTACGGACCACACAACGTCTGCACGCCGGCTTCGTGGCAGCAGTCGAGTGTTTTCTTCGTGGCTTCGACGCCAGCGGCGCGAATCTTGGCGTCGGGCGAAATCGGGTTGTTCTCTTCTGTACGAATCGTGACGGCGGTGCGCTCAAAGCCGAGATCGTCCAGCCGCTTTCCCCAGGGGGTAAAACTCGCAGGCTCGCCGCCGAAGATGGGAATTTCGACGCCGTCGTAGCCGATCTTTTTGAGCTGCTCCAGGACGGGCATCAGGCCGTCATTGAGTTCACCGGACCAGAGCAACAGGTTCATTCCGTATTTCATAGGTTTCGTCCGCAGATTCACGCAGATGGTCGCAGATAAGAATAAAAATAAATCCAATGCGCGTGATGACTCAGCTATCTGCGCTCATCTGTGTCATCTGCGGATAAAAGCCCTCGATTACACTTCCGGCAGCTCGAAGCCGGCGCGGCGTGGTCGGCTGACGAGTTTGTTGGCATCTTCATCGCCGGCGAATTTTTCAGCGGCTGGATCCCAAGCAAGCTTGCGGTTCAATTCGCGCGTGATGTTGACTAAGTGGCAAACCGAAATCGAGCGATGGCCGATTTCGACGTCCGCATTGGGCCGTTTGCGCGACTTGATGCAGTCGAGCCAGTTTTGAATGTGTGGCTTGGCGATCCAGCCGTCGCCTTCCCACTTTTCGGCCACGGCGGGGCTCGGGGCGTCCTTCACAAAGTCGGGCGGGTTCGTGGTGAACTTGTTGCGATTGATTTCCATCTTGCAGTCTTCGCCGATGAAGACCGCGCCGCCCATCGGGCCGCCGTCGCGTTCGAAGCGAACCTGCGTGCCGTCGGCATAGCGCATCGCGACGATGCCGTTCGGTCCATCGGGCCAAAGTTCGGTAGGGCCAGTGTCGTCTTTGCCGAGAGCCCATTGGATTTGGTCGACGCCATGCGCGCCCCAGTTGGTCATCTCGCCGCCGGAATAATCCCACCATTGCATCCAGGAGAACTGGAGCTGCTTGTTGAACGGGCGCAGCTCAGTAGGGCCCAGCCAGGTGTTCCAATCGTTGGTTTGCGGGATCGGTTCTTCTGGCAAACCGGTGTAACGCTTCGGACCAGGGTAATTTACGGCCGAGACGAGCTTCAACTTGCCGACCTTACCGTCGCGAACGAACTCGCACGCGA
>CAZGMU010000511.1:0-1030 GCA_964526975.1 uncultured Planctomycetaceae bacterium | reverse complement strand
CTCGTGTTTGCGGACGGCGTTGACCAGTTGCCGTCCTTCCTGGATGTAGGCCGTAAGTGGTTTCTCAGCGTAGACATCAAGGCCGTGGATAACGGCCCGCATGCAAGGGAGCGTACGGGCGTGATCGGGCGTCGCAATGATGACGGCGTCGAGCTTCTCAGCGTCGAACATCTTGCGATAGTCTTGATAGAGCTTCCAGTTCGTCTTTTTCTTCTTCTGCGTTTCGGTCGCGCGATAAAGAAAGCAGTCGGAAGCGGCCACGATCTTGCCCGGCGTGGGTACTTGATCAATGAGCTGATTGCAACGGCCGCCGGTGCCGATCAGACCGATGATGATCTGCTCGTTGGCGCTCGGCGCGCCATCGCGTCCCAGAACGTGAGCCGGAATAATAGTAGGCGCGGCAATCGCGGTACTGATTGCGGCCGATGTTTTGAGGAATTCGCGGCGTGTCGAGCCGGATGTTTGCGATTCCGCCATGGATGTGGATCCTTTCGTAAGGTGTCGACATCGTTGATCCACCAGCATACTCGCCAGGACGAGGGTTGTCACGTTGGCCGGACGGGCGTGGAGAAGATGGCGATGATTGAGAGTTGTGGGGGGAGGCGGTACGCTTAAACAAATGTGATCACTGGTAAGGTAGCTGAATTCGCAAGAATTCGGAGTTCGCCCATGCTGTCCGAATTCTTGCGAATTCAGCTACAGTGAGGTCGTCAAGATAACTGCTGTTTGTTGGAGTTTTATGTCCCCTCCTGAATCGATCGAACAACGCGCGGCCGAATTTGCGGAGCGTTACCAATCTGTCTACAAGCAACTTGGCCGCGTGATTGTCGGGCACGACGACATCGTGCATGGCGTGCTCACGTGCCTGTTCGTCGGTGGGCATTGTCTCTTGGAAGGTGTGCCGGGGTTGGGCAAGACGTTGCTGGTGCGCACTCTGGCCGAGACGCTCAACCTGGAGTTCTCGCGGATTCAATTCACGCCCGACCTGATGCCGGCCGACATCCTGGGCACGAATATGATCGTCGAAGAC
>CAZGMU010000510.1:0-3244 GCA_964526975.1 uncultured Planctomycetaceae bacterium | reverse complement strand
TTCCCGGGGAAAACCGAGGCCGAAACGAACATAAGAGCGATTATCGGACGTTGGGGCAAAGCGGCTTCCAGTTGAGGACCGAACGGCGCCGCTCCACTTCCAACGCCCGACTCTCGCCCAGCGTCAACTGCTCGCGCTTGATGCTTGAGAGACACCCGCACGGCTTCCCCAACAGAGCTGTCGTCGACACCGATGGCCAACAGGACATCGCAGAGATGAGCACGACTTACCTTCAACGATACCGCGAGCCCGTCGAGCTTCTCTAGTGTGCGATCGTCCACGCGGACGTAGACGCGAGTCCGAGGGACATAGGGGCCCTTGCGGTGAGGCTTGAGCGACCTCCACCCGTTACCCACCTCACTCAGACCCTCACCAACAAACCCCGGCGCGGGTTTCGACTCCGCCAGGCCATCGTTCGATCCCAACGACGGGGCGAGGACCGAACGACGGCCCGGCTCCGACGAACCCGCTTCCCCCAGGGTGCAGACTTCAAAGACCCCAGCTTCCGCACTTAACCCAACATCATGCGAATGGAAGCTTTGAACGGTTACCCCAGTAACCTCATGACGAGTTTGCAGGCCCGTATTACCAGAGGCGGGCAAACCGGATTGCCCCCCGTCGCCAGCGGCTCCGCCTCCTCGCTCCACTCGCTGAGGGACGCTCGTTTCGCTGCGGGGGCTCGCCGCAGCCCACGGTATTCCCCGTGAGTTGAGAACCGTTGAAGTAGTATCAGCCCCATCCCGACGGACCGGAGAACTAGTAAGGCCGTCACCAGGACGGACCGGAGAACTCGTCATCGATCCCTGAACGCTCTGCCCCGTCGACAGATCGATGTTGCTAGCGCTGTGGGCGATGCTTGCACTGCTGTCCCCTAGCCAATTATGGCCACTCCGCAGAGCGATTATCGGACGTTGGGCGCAGGTGCCGGGAGTTTTTATATGGTTGCCCTGCTCGCTGCTTGGATTGGTCCAAGGTCTTCTGAGTCGGGTCGGTTGGTCGGCGCTCGTTAGGAGCGATTCTGGGAGGTCGGTTTTCGGAACGACCGTAAAATGACGGCCATGATAATTGTGGTGGTAAAGAAAATTAGCAGTCCGCCCAGAATGGCCGTGGCTTTTCTTCCAAAAAATATCGGCTGATCGACTTCCGTTTCAACTAATACCCCGACGGTTGATTGAGAATTGTTGAATACCTGGTACAGGGCCTGGAAATTAACGATCAGTCCTGGGTGGTTGGGATCGTGCCAAGCTGCAACATGCTTCTCGGGGGCTGTAAGAGACGGAGGAAGTTTTATCCCTCTACCAATAAGAGTCGAAAAAACTCCTGCTGGATTTGGTTTTCGCTCAAGCCCATTTTCTTCCAGTCCTTTGGAATAGTGTTCGAAAAGAATTCGGTCCAAATCGGGCTTTGGCGTTTGGGCTAGTTGACCGGGGAGTTCCAGTTGGATGGAGCCGATACGCCGCTCCAAGAGCTTCCCTGCGCTGACCACCGCATTTCGGCTTTGCAAAGCGTCGTGAAATTCATGCTGCCGTTCTCTTTGTTTTGAGACGAGAAGGGGCATTCCTTCCGGGAAAGTTGTCAGGTTGTTGGCAAGCGTGTCGTAGACGGCGGCAGCCCGTGCCAGAACAGCGTCGGCTTGCCGCAAACGAAGGACATAGAAGCTAAGCCAGACAGCAGCCAATGTAACGAGAACGAAAATCGCTTTTAGATCGAACTGAAACCGCCGCGGGTAATCCTGCCAAGTCTCAGTTGGTTGGATTTCATCCATCGTATAGGGGCTAACTTCAGATCAACGAAGTAGCGTGGCTAGGCCGGCTTGCCGTTCTTTGGCGCTGGTGTTGAGATCGGCGGCGCGGCGTCGCCTTCGAGGAACTGGCCCATCTGACGGAATTTTTCGTACCGGGTGGCCAGGAGCTGGTCGGTCGGCATGTCGACAAGCTCGCGAAGCGACTTGATCAGGTACATCTTGAGTCGCGTGGCCATTTGATGATGGTCGCGATGGGCGCCGCCGAGCGGCTCTTCGATGACATCGTCGACACAGCCAAGTTCTTGCAGGTATGTTGAAGTCAGCTTGAGCGCGCGCGCCGCGTCGCCGGCGTAGTCGTGGCTCTTCCAGAGAATGCCGGCGCAACCTTCGGGGCTGATGACCGAGTAATAGGCATACTGCAAGACGGCAATGCGATCGCCGACGCCGATGCCGAGCGCGCCGCCGGAGCCTCCCTCCCCAATGACAACGCAGATAATCGGCGTTTGCAGGCGCGACATGGCGAGCATGCTCTCGGCGATGACCTGTGCCTGGCCGCGTTCTTCGGCGCCGATGCCTGGGTAGGCGCCAGGCGTGTCGATGAAGCAAATGATCGGCAGCTTGTACTTTGCCGCGAGGCGCATCTTCGACATTGCTTTGCGATAGCCCTCGGGATGGGCGCAGCCGAAGAAGCACTCGTTGCGCTCCTTGAGCGTTTTGCCTTTGTAGTGGCCGACGACGAGGACTTTGTAACGGTCGAGCTTGGCGAAGCCGGTGCGCAGCGCGCGGTCGTCGCCGAAGAACTTGTCGCCATGCAACTCGACGAATTCGTCGAACAGGAGATTGAGATAGTCGGTCAGCATGGGCCGATCGGGATGACGCGCGACCTGCACCGTTTCCCACGGATCGAGTTTGCTGTAGACGGTGCGAATCGTGTCGGTG
The DNA here is from genome assembly GCA_964526975.1 of uncultured Planctomycetaceae bacterium. GTDB lineage: Bacteria > Planctomycetota > Planctomycetia > Pirellulales > Lacipirellulaceae > JABDGM01. The sequence continues at coordinate 561 of CAZGMU010000510.1, read as the reverse complement.
AGTTCACGGCGCAGGGCGCGAATTTGATCGCGCAGCTCGGGAGTCTTCTCCTCGCTCGCTTCGAGCTGAGCGATTTGCTCCTGGAGCTTGAAGATTGGTTGTTCGAATGCCAGTCGGTAGGTGCTGCTTGCCATGTTGTGTGTGCTTCAGAAGATTAACCACGGAGACACAGAGAGCACAGAGAAAGCATAAAGCAATCCGCAGATGAACACAGATACACGCAGATGCAGATTAATGACAAGAATTAGATAGTCTCGTCTTGATATTATCTGCGTCGATCTGCGTTTATCTGCGGATAAACACTTTCTTCTCCGTGTTCTCTGTGTCTCCGTGGTTAATCTTTATCTTCCTTTGCTTCGTCGGCTGCCGACGGTGGTGCTGGTTGATTATAGAAGATTCGCTGTGTTTTGATTTCCATCATGACGTCTTTCATGCTGGCCGGTCGATCCTTGGGATCCTTGGCCATCATCTTCACGACGTAGGCGGCGAACTCGGGCGTGATGTTTTTGTCGAACACCGTGAGTGGTTGTGGTTTGTTGCTGAGGTGGCGCTGGAGCAACT
>CAZGMU010000509.1:0-3270 GCA_964526975.1 uncultured Planctomycetaceae bacterium | reverse complement strand
GGTAACCGACCGCCGCGTGCTCGATAAGCAGATCCGCGACACGATCAAGCAGTTCGCGCAGGTCGGCTCGGTCGTGGGTCATGCCGAGCGGTCGGGCGACCTGCGGCGGTTCTTGCAAGCAGGCAAGAAGATCATCATCACGACCGTGCAGAAGTTTCCGTTCATTCTGGACGAGATTGGCAATGAACACCGGGGGCAGAAGTTCGCGCTGATCGTCGACGAGGCCCATTCCGGCCAGGGCGGGCGCACGACGGCGAAGATGCACGCGGCGCTAGGTGAAGAAGGTGAGGAAGAAGAAGAGACGACTGAGGACAAGATCAACCGCATTATGGAGTCGCGCAAACTTCTCAAGAACGCCAGCTACTTCGCGTTCACGGCGACTCCCAAGAACAAGACGGAGCAGCTCTTCGGGGTGCAACAACGTGACGGCTCGTTTCGCCCGTTTCACTCGTACACGATGAAGCAGGCCATCGACGAGGGATTCATTCTGGATGTTTTGAAGAGCTACACGCCCGTCAACAGCTACTATCGCCTGGTGAAGACTGTGGAAGACGATCCAGAGTTCGATACCAAGAAGGCGCAGAAGAAGCTGCGCAAATACGTGGAGTCGCACGATCATGCGATCCGCGAGAAGGCCGAGATCATGATCGACCACTTCCACGAGCAGGTGGTGGCCAAACGGAAGATTGGCGGCAAAGCGCGGGCGATGGTGGTGGCGAGCGGCATCGAGCGGGCGATGCAATACAAGGTCGCCTTCGACGCCTACCTCGAAGAGCGGAAGAGCCCGTTCAAGGCCATCGTGGCGTTTTCTGGCGAACACGAGTTTCGCGGCGAGGAAGGAGTCAACGAGGCGAAGATGAACGGCTTTCCGAGCGCCGCGATCCCCGAGCGATTCAAAGAGGAGCCTTATCGATTTCTGATCGTGGCTGAGAAGTTTCAGACCGGCTTCGACGAGCCGCTGCTGCACACGATGTACGTGGACAAAGTCCTTTCGGACATTAAGGCAGTGCAGACGCTGTCGCGTCTCAATCGCGCGCACCCCGACAAATACGACACGTTCGTGCTCGACTTTGTAAACGATGCCGACAGCATCGAAGCGGCGTTCAGCAAGTACTACCGCACCACGATGCTAAGCAAGGAGACAGACCCCAACAAACTGCACGACTTGAAGAACGAGTTGGACAAATATCAGGTGTACTCCTGGCCTGTGGTCGAGCAATTGGTCGCGCTGTTTCTCAATGGGGCCGAGCGCGACCAGTTAGACCCGATTCTCGATGCCTGCGTAGCGACGTACAACGCCGAACTCGATGAGGACGCGCAGGTGGAGTTCAAGGGTAAGGCCAAGATGTTCGTCCGTACCTACAGTTTTTTGGCTGCGGTGCTACCGTATTCGATTCGTGAGTGGGAACTGCTCGCCACGTTTCTGAATTTCTTGGTTCCCAAGTTGCCCGCACCGAAGGAGGAAGACCTGTCGAAGGGGATTTTGGACTCGATCGACATGGACAGCTACCGCGTCGAGGTGCAAGCCCAGGCCGCCATTGCGCTACCCGATGAGGATGCAACTCTGGAACCGGTGCCGCTTGGCGGGGGCGGCGCGCGTCGCGAGCCGGAGCTTGATCGGCTGAGCAACATCGTGAAGGCCTTCAACGACCAATGGGGCAGCATTCCTTGGAAAGATGCCGACAAGGTGCGGAAGGTTATTACCGAAGAAATCCCCGCGAAGGTCTCGGCCGACAAGGCATACCAGAATGCGAAGAAGAACTCGGACAAGCAGGCTGCCCGGCTCGAACATGACAAGGCGCTGGGCCGGGTAATGACCGACCTCCTGGCCGACCACACTGAGCTGTTTAAGCAGTTCAGCGATAACGCGAGCTTCCAGAAGTGGCTTAAGGATATGGTGTTCAACATGACCTTCGATGATGAGGTCGCGTAACCATGAGACTGTTGAGCAAGGAACTTGTATCTCTCGAGTACCGGCAGCAGCTGCAACGCGACCTGGCCAACGCCAGCGTCTGCCGGTTCCTCGTTGCCTACATCTCCGGCGAGGGCATCGAATCGGTCGGCCGACACTTGCTGACCCGTGGGCTGCGCGATCCGCGTTCGTTCGGTGTTGGGTCGCTCAGCTGCTCCTGCGGCTACGAGCCGCTCTTAAAGCTTCAGGCAGAAATGCCCGACTTGCGGCTCAAGTACTTCATGGACCCGCTGGTGAAGGAAGAGGGCGAGCCGAGCGAAATCTCGCTTTTCCATTCCAAGTTGGTTTACCTTTACCTGGAGCGGGAGTCGAAGTCGGTCGTCTACATCGGTTCGCACAATTGGTCGCGGCGTGCGCTGGGCCCTCAGGGGCCGCGAAATGCCGAGGCGTCGATTCGTTTCGAGTTTGATTTTGCTCCGGAGGACTTGGATGGAACTGGGGCATCGGTGGCAAGCCAAGTCAATCGACACCTTCTAGACGCCTGGAATATGCCGCTGTGCCTGCCGGCGACCGCGAGCAACGAACCTGTGTTTCGCGAGTGGTATGAGAAGGGATGCCGGCGCTCGCCGGCTGGCAAACTTAGCAGGACAACAATTCTTTTGGCCGTGCATAAAAACGCCGCCGCCGGTGGGAGTTTGTCCGCGCTACGGGGACGTGGCATCTATTTACAGGTTCTCGACGAAGAAGATGGAAAGCTGGTTTGGGACAGCAACAATCGCGTTCTGATTCTCGTCTGGAAATCCGACAGCGACCTGGCCGCCGCCCGGCAGCCCGTCATTCTTCAATGTCGGATTACTACGAGCAAAGCCGGCCTCGATTCCCAACTGCGCGGCACCAACCAATCGGTGGCGCCGGTCGCCGGATTTGAAGCCGTCACATGGGATGACACAGAGCTGGCGGCGAGACGAAGTGGGCAATGGGCCCGACGGCCGCGAGTGCGACTTTGGTCGGGGCGCGAAGTGCAAGTGTATGACTTCGAGTTCCCGACGCCGCATTCAGATTCGTCGCAGGTCGATGGATCGGTTCGCCCGAAATACCAGTTTCACCTTGAGGTCGAACGCGTCATCGTTCCTGCATCCGACGACTCGGGAGGCACCCCGGAATATGTGTGGCAGCCCGAATCGTTTAGCGTCGCCGCCAGTCGCGAAGCCGCACGAGTTGAGGAGTCACCGGGATATTATGTGGAGCCAGAACGGGAACGGCAGATCATCGAATGCCTCGAAAACGTGCTGTTCGTTCAGCCGAACGAAGCGAAAGTACTTCCCTATTCGAGCGCGGATCGCCTGAAGCTCGGGAAG
>CAZGMU010000508.1:0-3273 GCA_964526975.1 uncultured Planctomycetaceae bacterium | reverse complement strand
ACGCCATGAGAGGCCACGTGGGTCGCACGCGCTGAACAGCACCCCGGGGAGGAGACGTGGCGGCATCGGGCTGCGGAATGCAAGAGGACGAACACACAGAGCGCGCAAACATGCGCTGGCGCATCAACGGCGGTGAAGCAAGGTTGCGAAGCTATCAAGCCTCATTGCTTCGAGTCGCAGGACCGCAGTCCGCTTGGAAGAGTAGATGTGGATGGCCGCGCTTGTCGCCCACCCGATGATCTCCCGGCCGGCAAGCTAATCGGTATCCCGCGTGCGGGACGTAGAGGAGCGCGAATTTTCTTTGTATGACGTGAGGTGCAAGCAAAGCGCAAAGTCGTGTCAGCTTCTTGGGCGATTCGGAAATGCTTGTTGTTGTTGACCCGCAGTGCCTCAGTCGCGAACGGCCCAGCTCGGACATTCTAGATACGAGCTATTTACGAACATGTCTTAACAATCAAGGATTTTATCGATATTAAGAACGATATCTTCGCCACTGGCGCGAATAGTCGCCTCTACGAAAATACCGACGACTGCTAATTGCCTGAGAATATCATCATCGGCAGGTTGACCTCTGTATAAGATGCGAGAAACCTTCGTCAAAGTCCCATCTTCGGAACTGACCGCATCCCATGAAAAACATGGCGGCACAAAGCACCTTATTCCGTTGTCCCGTACCCTATACTTCTGTTTCATTGACTTAGCAAGTGCATATACAAACGCCATCCTCATCTTTGGCAAGAACAGAATGTCCAGCCCATCCTTGTTCCTTACAAATTTCTTCAAGCTGTGGATCTATGCTGCCGCACCACGGTTTGTTACAAGTGCGCGCCCGGTTTGCTTGGCGGCAGCAAACAATCTCAATTCTGTTGTTTTGGGAACTGTCCATGCGAATTGAAGAAATATGGCCGTTCTCGCAAGTAACCGTGGATGCGGGTAGCATTACAGCGCGCGACGAACAAATCTCAGCAGCAAGTGGTGTCCCTATAAATAATAGCACCCCGACCACCTGAGCCGTTCCGGCTAGACCTAATCTCATGAGAGTTCCCCTTAACTCAAGTTGAGGACCTGACGGATAAAAACTGCCTCTCCCATCTGTTTAGTCCGTCAACGTCTATTCGGTCAGGGCAAGTCTCCCGGCGCAACCAAGCTTTTGCCCGCACAAAGCATCCACAGAGACCGCAACGCGCCGCATTGACTGCCACAGCCGTTTTCGACCCCATCTTTAGATGGGGGCAATCATAACAAACCTGAAGACGGAGGTCATAGACCTCGCGTTCGACCCTTTCCTCCTGAGAGAAAGCCGCTCGTGCCAACTTCCAGGCGGCCTGCCAAGCTAGATTTGACCGTTGTTCGGTCGATGGCTTAGCAGACGTTTCCTCTGAGGATACTTCCTTGAGCAGCAGCTGAGATAAGGCGGTTCCGCGCGTTACTATCAGGTGATGAAGAAATAAGGGATCACGTGACGCGCGGTTGATGACAGCTCTAGCGGCGGGATGATCCGCCAAGCCCAGAAGCGCTTTCATTTGAATTACATCGACATCCGATACCGAGTTCACAGGAATAGATCCCCGCGTATCCGGAGTATAAGGCTGTCGTGCTCGTCAGCCTGCGCAAGCAGGTTTCCTGGCGAGATCGACCGCCGCGTTATAAGTGAATATGCGGCAAGCACCTGGCGGATGCTGACATCCTCCTGGTCCTGCATCATTTCCAGTATCGTCAGGGGCCCCGAAGAACTGGGCCATTTGGTGGATTGCGCGGGTCGTAACGGTTATATAGAATTCACCGAACCAAACGCGGCGCATAACACTGCGAACTCCAAAAAAATCGGCTTGCCCCTCGCATGATAACGTTGTGCCCGGGTAATACGGAGCGCCGCCATAATGGTGGCCGGTCTCATGCGCCGTTACTAAAGCAATACCTTCAAGCTCAAGTGCAGGATGCCTGACCAATCCACCTAAAATAGCGACATAACGTCGGCCGCCCGAAATCCATGCATATGCATTCACTGTGTTGTTAGCCCAGTCAAGCTGATATTCAATGTCTGGATAATTAGAGCGGTACTGAGCGAGAACATACTCTGTCCACTCTCTTGCCAGCGGATCAGTAAAATCCCTAAAGGTCGTTGTTTGCCTAATTCTTTCCGCTTCTTCGTCTGAAATAAAAGGAACAGCATCAGCGGGAATACTGATCCGCTGGTGCTCAATTGGGATGAATCGTTTCCCAGCTGTCGTAAAATCCAGGGACTGAGATACCTCAATACTGTTGTTTAGGATTTTAAGGCCAGGTTGAGTGTGCCTGACCGGACCAAACTTAGTCACGTACTCCGATGATCCCATCACAGCGCCGCCCCTTAATTGCGCCAGCGCCGCAACCCGCGGATCATCTTGACGGAAGGTCAATTGAACCGCGTAATCAGCAGATACTACTCCATTGGTATTCAGTAGATGTCCACCCAAGTCTTTTGGTATGTCAGTCGTGGTCGCGATATGGTGCAGGCCTCCGACGTAGGTACCAATGTCAAGTCCCCGAATTTTCACAGCTGATCCATCGGGAGAGACAAGCTCATCATTCGGGGAAAGACGATCAGCTCGCGTCAAACGCCCGTCGGGGAGAAGGAACAGATGATCCGGAGTTACAATAAGCTCGCCCCCTTCATACTCGATGAAAATAGTCAGAGGTTGGACTCCCGAGGAGGTGCCATTGCTGAAAGCAACCCTCGTTGGAACCCACTGGAGATTAACATCGGCTGCTAAGACCGAGTCTCCCACCTGAAAATGCTCCACTGGCTTGAACTGTCCGGCCGACACTTCAATCGGGGTTCCTAGCGACAAACACGAGCACGTGCACGTACAGGGGCCATTCGCATCCCGGGTAAGGACGGGATGGCCGACAGGCCAGCCCTCGCCTTTGCAGATCTCATTAAGTTCCGCGTCCGCACCGCTGCAATGAGCGGCAGAACATTGTCGCACAGCCATCTTTCCCTCCCACAATTAGGGTGCGAACTAGCCTAACTTATCTAACATAGCGTCTATGGGTCGTGAAGAGATCGTTTGACACTGACAAGTTGCGGGGCTGCGCCGTCGTTCTGGACGGGGCAGAAAATCCTTGTCCTTTGTACTACTTAGTTTGTTCCATTCCCAATATCGTGATGACGCTGGCGCGTGACGTAGAAAGCGTCGTGTCGCTTTTGGTGCGGTGATAGTCGACTACGGTAGTTAGCGGACGTACTCGACTTACCTCGGCTCGCCGATGCGGCGCTCACGCGCCGCCATC
>CAZGMU010000507.1:2958-3276 GCA_964526975.1 uncultured Planctomycetaceae bacterium | reverse complement strand
TGCCTGGCTGGCGGGATTATCGGCTGCCTGGCAACGCTGCCGTTCAACGGCATGACCACCGGGACGGCCAATTGGGCAACGTTTGCCGAGCTGACGTTCTCGTTCCGGTTCGGCCCGAAAGTCATGCTGCAAGGCCTGCTCCTGGCAGTGACGATGGGCCTCCTCGGCGGCCTGTTCCCGGCAATCCGCGCGGTTCGCCTCAACACGGCCAGCGCGCTGCGATCGCAGTAACCTATATAGCCGACCCATCTTGGGTCGGTTGGTCGAGATTCGACGACAAGAACCGACCCAAAATGGGTCGGCTATATAAATTCGTGG
>CAZGMU010000507.1:0-2934 GCA_964526975.1 uncultured Planctomycetaceae bacterium | reverse complement strand
AATTCAGCTACGGTTGGAGAGGCTCGGCTCACGTAGTATCATTTCGTCGGTACAGGCATCCTTGCATTGCCGCGTTCGAGAATAGGATTCAACCCGATGGCCAAGAGCAAACCCGCGAAGCCCGCTGCCCCCAAGGCAACGAAAGCCGAGAAACCGAAAGCAGCGTCCACCGAAGTCGCTCGTAGTGCGAAGACGGAAGCAGTACCAACGCGAGCACCGGGCGCTTTCTCCGATGTCGAGATCGGCTATGTGGCAGGCAACGTCTGGGCCGCTTTGGCCAAAGGGGAAGAACTCACGGTCGCCGCCATCAAGAAAGCGGTACCGGCCCCGGGCGATGTCGTCATGGCCGCCATCGGCTGGCTCGCGCGCGAACACAAACTCGTTTTCACCGAGCAAGGTCGCAGCGTGAAAATTTCGCTGCGATAGCTCCACGTTTCGAAGCGTCGGCCCGGATTACGCCTTTACTAATCGAAACAACGTAACCTCCGGCCGCACATTGATCCGCACCTGGATCAAATGACCCACGCCGCGATTGATGTACATACGGCGGCCGCCCACAAGCTCAAACTCACCAGCGGTATAGCGGCGATTTCTCACCGGCAGAATCGGCGGCGGCAGAAAAGGCGCCTTGCACTGGCCGCCATGCGTGTGACCCGAAAGAATCCAACCCGAGTAGCCATCCCAACCCGGCTGGTCCGCCGTGTCGGGGTTGTGGCTCAGGACGATCGCAGGTTTCGATAAGTCGGCCGTCGCGAACGCCTGGCGAAGATTGAATCGGCCCGACCAGATGTCATCGAGGCCGATAATCTGCAGGCCATCGATCTCACTAGTTTCGTTGCGGAGCATTTCGACGCCCGCCGATATCGCCATTCGCGTCAACCGGTCGGCCGCATCGAGCTGCGACCATCTCATGCCATAATCGTGGTTCCCCAGCACACCGAATGTCGCGAGCGTTCCCAGCGGCAGCTCGTTGAACATTCGACCGGCGTGATCAAAGAGCCCGCGGCCTTCGGTGGTGAAGTCACCCGTGTAGACCACGATCTCGGGCGCAAGCTCACGCACCCGCGCGAACGTGTGCAAAAGATAAGAGTCGCTCACCTGACGACCGATGTGAAGGTCGCTAAGCTGCGCCAGCCGCGCGCCTTCCAGGCCGGTCGGCAGATTTTCGATGGGCAAAGACCGTTCGACAATCTGCAACCAATGCGGCTCGATCTGCCAGGTGTAAAGCCCGGTGGCAATCGATAGTCCGGCCGTGGCAGCCGCCCCCTGAAGCAATCGGCGACGGGTAATCTTCATAGAGAGCTTCGAACGGGGCCACGCCTGGGAATCCATTTTTAGCTGGATCGCACCCGTTTGCTACGCAGTAAATCGCCAAAGGTTCACGGCAGATGCGCATGAACACCAGCAGAAAGCGAGCCACCGGGTTTATCCCGGCGGTTTTGGTGTGGCGATTTCAGACAGCGGGGATAAACCCCGCCGTTTGCTGTTCGCTGTGGTGCGCACAGTCGCTACAGTTTTATTTCACTCGCACCAGCTTCATGATGCGGCCCGATACGTTCCAATCCTGGACGTAGAGGTTGCCATCCTTATCCCAGTACGAGCCGTGGGTGCCGCTGAAGGCTCCTTCGACCCATTGGTCTTGTGGGATATTATAGTTCGCGCCCTTGGCCGGATCGGGATTATTACCCAGCACGGCAATGATCGTGTTGTTCTTGTCGAGGATATACAATCGGCCGTGCAGATCGGGCACCGAGACGAAGTCGCCGTGGATGGCGGCCGACGTCGGCATTCCTAAACCAGTGACGACCTCGCCCATGAAGTTGCCCTCGAGATCGTAGTGGAGCAGTCGACCCTTGGGTTCATGGTTGCGGTCACACACCAAAAGGCGCGGCGGGTCGTAGCGCGTATCGAGCACCAGGCCGTGGGCCGTGTGAAATTGCTTGAGATCGTTTCCCTGTGAGCCGAAGTATTTCAGGTACTTGCCGGTCTTGTCGAACTTGAAAATGTGGTCGCTCGCGTAGCCGTCGGAAAGGAAGATGTCGCCATTGGGGCCGACGTCGATCGCGGTGGGATGAAATGTCTTGGGTTGCAAACCCGACTCCTTGGGAAAGGGCAGCTTCAACACGATCTCACCCGTTTCGGCGTTGAACTTGATCCCTTCGGCAGCATTGTTACGTGCGCCGTAGATAAACTCGGTGCCATCTTCGTCGCGGATCTTCATATCGTGGATTTCGGTGTACTCGGGCCGGACAAACGTCCGAAGCACTTCGCCCTCCGGCGAGAACACAACGACCCCCTTGTTCGCGCTGACATAGATATTCCCTTTCTTGTCGACGACCACGCCGCCGTGCGTCGGACCTAGTGCGGACTTCCCACTCGGCAACAGGCCCCAACCGGGCACGGTATCGAACGTCATCGCCCCGCAGCCCATGCGAACTGGCTTGGGTGGCTCGGCTGCATACGCGGGAACAACGACTGAAAGCAGCGCGAGCGCAACAAGAGGCATATAGGTTTTCATGATATAAACGCCTGTGCAACGGACCGATGGAAGCCATTTGCTTCGCCGTCATAGTATGCGGTCGGTCTCACCACAATTCAACCGAGACTGAAATCCAAGATAAACCTGATGGCTCGTTGACTCAATGATCGGGTTCTGTAGGCAGGTAGCTCTACAAGCCGAGTTGCCGTAGGACGGACAATCCTGTCCGTCTTTTGGGAATCGATGGACAGGATTGTCCGTCCTACGGTCAAATGGTATTACCGTCTGGCTCATAGTTGCTTGCATTTACCTCCCTCGGCGTGAGAGAATGTAGTATCTGGCAAGGCAACCGTGAGCGGACTCCACTCCATACAGCAGCGCTGCGATGATTTCTTATCTGGAGCAATTCACCTTAATAAATAGCCACAGAGGACACAGAGTTCACGGAGAACCTA
>CAZGMU010000506.1:0-3284 GCA_964526975.1 uncultured Planctomycetaceae bacterium | reverse complement strand
TCGGTCATCATCCGAACGGCGGCGATCTCGGGGGGTAGCATATTCGTTCCCCGAGACAAGTTTTTCGACTGAATCGGCTGGGTAATCATTCGCTGGAACTGCGATGCCGCCGAGGCGATAAAAACCAATTCCGACTCGGCCACCTTCAGGATGTCGCCGTCGCTTAACAGCGTTTCCGTAATTGGTTTTCCGTTCACTTGGGTGCCATTGGTGCTCCCCAGGTCGCGCACTAGCCAGAATCCGTTCCGCTCGAATATCTCGGCGTGCTCGCGGGAGACTTCGACCGACTCAACTCGCAAGTCGGCGGTTTCTGCCCGGCCGATGCGAAACGGAAAGTTCTCGATCGTTACCCGATGGGCTTCGCCGTTGCCATCGGAAAAGAACTCGAGGCTTGGTTTGGACGACGTGCTTTTCGAGAGCGTAATGTGAGTCACGATATTCGCCGCCAAGAGTTGGGCTTTCTGGGAACACCGGGCGCAGGGCGCAACCCGGGGTTTGAACGCATTTAGACAAGTAAGTAAGGCGAGGGCAGTCTCGCGTGATTGTGCGGACTACCCCTAGGGAAGCCTAGCATTTACTAATTATCCCCGCGGCATTCCAACGAATCTGGCTGCATCGAAGCGGAGCCTGAGCTAGGGTTGAGCGTGGCCCAAACGCTCCAATCCCGGCATTCGGAAGGATAATGCAAGATGTCACGCGAACATCGCCGCCTTCACGTCGTAGTGGTTTCGCAGGATGTAACGCTGTTGCACGAGGTTTCGTGGACGTTGGAGGCAGTCGGTTACGAGGTGGAAACGTCCACCGACTTCGATCAAGATGCGCTCTGGCGCCGGTATTCGATTACAGACTTCGTGATCGTGGACGGACGTAATATCGCCGAACCTACCGCAGCCACCTTTGCTCACGATTCCGAGAACCCGCTTTATCGGATTTTTTTATACGATCCGGCCAAACGCATCGATTTTTCTGCCTGGTACGCGGCAGGAGCACATGACGGATTGCGAGCGCCTGTTAGTCGCGGAGAACTTTTGGCCCGGATGCGCACGGGAGCCCGTTTTCTTGAATTCGAACGGCGATTGGAAGCCCGTTCGCCGCGCTCTGCTGTTCCCGGCATGTATTCTCGCCGTGGGTTTCTCTGCAAACTGCAAAGGCTTTCGTCCGGCGAAGAACGAAGCACGGTCCAGCACAGCCTGTTAATTACGGCTATCGACTGGTACGCGGGAATTCGTCGGCGCAACGGCAAAACAGCCAGTCACAGCCTGGTCAGCATGGCCGCTCGAGCGATTAAGCGGGCCGCTGGCGAAAATGCCGTCTCCGCGTATCTCGGCAACGGACGTTTTGTAACGCTATTGAAGGGGCAATCCTCTACGGCAATACGAAGCACCGCCGAATTACTGGCCAAGGACTTTAACAGTCGCGAGAGCCACCACGAATCAATTCCTCGCCCGACACTTACTAGCGCTGTTGTTTCCTGGCCTGCTGAAATGAACGCAGAGCACATATTGACCCACGCACTTGAAGTGCTTGACCTGGCATTACTTTCGGGTGGCGATTGCGTTGTCGTTCAAGGCGAATTCAGCAAGGAGGTTGCGGCTTGGAAGGCTGAGATGTCGGCGGGCAACCCATTCGCGGAAGTCGTCGCACAGGATATCATGACGCCGTTTCCCATGATTTTTCAGTGCAGCTCCGAGCATAAGAACCTTGCGGATAAGTTTCTCCACTCGGATCTTGGCATTCGGCCTTATGTCGATCAGGAAGGAAAGCTCATCGGCATCGTGGCAGATCAGAATGCAAACGTGGAGACGCACGACATCGACCTGGGCGGTGGCGACTCCGTCCGCTTGGCGATCGCGGAAACCATTCGGCACGATGCAACCTTCCCAGAGATCTACGAAGCGTTCTCCTCGCAAGGTTGTGCGAACTTGATTGTCACCGCGGAGGATCGACCGTTGGGGTACGTTACGTTCGATGAGTTCCTGTCCATGATCGATCCGATTACCACCGAATCGTTTGCACACAGTAAGAGCGCAGGCGATGAACTGGCCCATCTGGTTGTGCCGACAATGGTCGGAGATTCCAACGCGAAGGTAGAAGCCTTGGCTTAAGGCGCAACTTTCTTGGAATGGCTGGAGTCGAGGTGGAACTGAACCCTCAACGGTTGTGGCTGGTGACTCGCAGACGCTTGGCTTCAGTTACGCTAACCATTCAGATTATTTAATCGCCCTTGAGCGCTGTGAAGTAATTCCGCACTGCCTGGTCAAGGTTTTCTTGCGTGATCTCGAGCGGCAGCTCGTTGTAATTGCAGTAGTACATCACTTGCTCAAGCAAGTCTCGGGCGTGGCAGCGGCGGAGCGGACGGGAGCAAGCGTGGTAATGCGTTTGGATTAGGTAATCGACCATCGCTGGCGGGCATTCGAGTTGATATTTCTTGGCAAATATCTGGAAGAGCAAGTGAAATTCGTGAGGAGTCGGGTTGCCGAGTTCGACCTTGAAGGGAATCCGCCGCAGGAACGCGTCATCGGCCAGGTCCTGCGGTTCGAGATTCGTCGAGAAAATAATTAATTGCTCGAATGGCACCTGAATTTTGCGACCGTTGGACAAACTTAAATAATCGATACGGTTTTCGAGTGGAATGATCCAACGGTTGAGAAGTTCCGTCGGGTTGACTCGTTGCCGGCCGAAGTCGTCGATCAGCAGGCAGCCGCAGTTGCTCTTTAGTTGTAGGGAGGCTTCGCTAACGTTGGATACCGGGTCGTGCTTGAGTTCGAGGCTTTCCATCGTCAGCTCACCGCCGACCACCACGGTGGGCCGCTCGATGCGAACCCAACGGCGATCGAATTCCGACGTGCGAAACAGGCTTTCACCCGGCGCACGGACGATTCGGTGGCACGAAGCATCGTACAGCTTGATGATCTTGCCACCTTCGATAATTGCATGGGGAATGAGGATGTTCTGGCCGAAGCAGCGCGTGATTCGCTGGGCGATGGTTGTTTTTCCATTGCCCGGGGGCCCGTAGATGAACATGCCCTTTCCCGCATTAATCGCCGGACCAAGTTGCCCGAGCAATTCCGCTTCGACATGGATATCGGAGAAGGCTTTCTCCAACTGCCGTTTTCGTGGCCGCTCGGAGGCAATGGTCTGGGCATGCACCGAGCTGATGTAGTCTTCGAGCGGCACCGGCGCGGGACCGGCATAGGCGCATTCCCGCAGCGCCCGCAGCGCTCGGTCGCGACCAGTCTCGGTAAGCCGATAAATGTGATCGCCGAGCATTGCCGCACCCGAGG
>CAZGMU010000505.1:0-3286 GCA_964526975.1 uncultured Planctomycetaceae bacterium | reverse complement strand
ATGCGTGGAAATAAATCGAACCCGATTGGTTGTGTACGGAAACGGCGATCGTCGACCACGATCACCGACAAGAGTGCGGCTAGCCTGACTGCCGCATCAGGTAGGAACTTCACACTTTAGTTGCCTATTCGGCTTGCTGCCACAGCGATTTGACCGAAAGTCGGGCGAATGACCGATTTTCGGGGGCCGAACGGCAGCGGTAACAATGATAGCGGTGAGGGCCGCCCGGGCAAGCAATTTCGCCTAAACCGCAGAAATTCAGCAGCTCGGGCACCCGGACCGCGTGGCGGTCCGGCTATTTTGGTGTTTGTGCGAAAGGATGATTGGGCAATTTCGTCCGCTTGCGTTACTTCCGCTTTTTCTTGCCGCCGCCGGCCTTCTTAGCGGCTGACTTTTTCGCAACCTTCGCGGCTTTCTTGGGGGATTTCTTTGCGCCCTTTTTGGAAGCTTTTGTTTCCTTCTTCGACGACGATCCCTTGCCGCCGGAGAAGATGTTGTCCCAATTGTCTGAATACTGTTTCGTGGCTCCTACGCGAACGACGCTCATGACGGAAATATGCTCCTGAAATGTTATCTGGTGAATGCTGTGGCAGCAGTGGTTGGTAGTTGGTCGGCGTTGCCGCCGACGCTAACGACGTTAACCATGTTGTAGTTTCTTATAGCGGAAACGCTTTGCTTCGTCTGCGCTTTCGCCGAGGCGGACGCGGCGCTGGTCTTCGTAGGTTTGGAAGTTGCCTTCGCACCAGTGGACGTAGCCGTCGCCTTCGAAGGCGAGGATGTGGGTGGCGAGCCGATCAAGGAACCAGCGGTCGTGGCTGACGACGACGGCGCAGCCGACGAAGTTCGCGACTGCTTCTTCGAGTGCCCGGAGCGTGTCGACGTCGAGGTCGTTCGTCGGTTCGTCGAGCAGCAGCACATTGGAGCCGCGGCGGAGCAGTTTGGCGAGGTGGACGCGGTTTCGTTCACCGCCGGAGAGAACGCCGACTTTCTTTTGCTGGTCGGTGCCGGTGAAGTTGAACCGCGAGACGTACGCTCGCGAGTTCATCGTGCGGCCGCCCATTTCGAGCGTGTCGTGTCCGCCGGAGATTTCCTGGTAGACCGTGGAGTCGGCTTTGAGGTCGTCGCGGGATTGATCGACGTAGCCGAGGTTTACCGTCGGGCCGATCTTGAGTGCTCCTTCGTCTGGCTGCTCTTGTCCCATTAGCATTCGCAGCAGCGTGGTTTTACCGGCGCCGTTCGGGCCGATGATGCCGACGATGCCGCCCGCGGGCAGGCGGAAGTTGACGTTCTCGAACACGACACGATCGCCGTACGACTTGCCGAGGTTCTCGGCGTCGATGACCATGTCGCCCAAGCGTGGGCCGGGCGGGATTTGGATTTCCAGTTCTTCCGGCTTGTCTTCGAATTGCTCGGCCGCCATTTTCTCGTAGGCCTGGATACGCGCCTTGCTCTTGGCCTGACGGGCCTTGGCCGATGCCTGAACCCACTCCAACTCGCGCGCGAGCGTCTTCTGCCGGGCAGAGGCCTTTTTCTCTTCGACCTTGAGCCGCGATTCCTTCTGCCGCAGCCACGATGAGTAGTTGCCTTCGAACGGGAGACCCTTGCCGTATTCGAGTTCGAGAATCCACTGGGCGACGTTGTCGAGGAAGTAGCGATCGTGGGTCACGGCGACGACGGTGCCTTCGTAGTCGTGCAAATGCCGTTCGAGCCAGGCGACGCTTTCGGCGTCGAGATGGTTCGTCGGTTCGTCCATCAGCAGGAGGTCGGGCTTTTGCAGCAAGATCTTGCAGAGCGCGACGCGGCGTTTTTCACCGCCGGAGAGTTTCGTCACATCGGCATCGCCCGGCGGCAGGTTCATCGCGCCCATGGCGATCTCCACTTGCCGGTCGAGTTCCCAGGCGTTGACGTGCTCGATCTTGTCTTGCACCTTGGCCTGGCGCTCGAGGAGCTTTTCCATTTCGTCGGGGTCGGTGACTTCGCCGAGCTTTTCGGAGAGCTCTTCGAACTCGGTCAGCAGTGCGCGGGTCGAGGCGACGGCCTCTTCGACGTTGCCGAAGACGTCTTTCTCTGGATTCAGATGGGGCTCTTGTTCGAGAATGCCGACGGTGAAGCCGGGCGTCAGCTTGGCCGTGCCCTCGAAGTTCTTATCGATGCCGGCCATGATCCGCAGGAGCGTACTTTTTCCGGAGCCGTTGCGGCCCAAGACGCCGATCTTCGCGCCGGGATAGAACGAGAGCCAAATATCCTTGAGAACTTCGCGCTGTCCAATTTTCTTGGACAGGCTTTCCATTTGAAAAATGTACTGCTGGGCCACGGAACTAGAGCTTTAGGGGGTTGGTGTTGGTGGAAACAGAGAATTGTACTCGGCGAGGGCAAGTGTTGTCGAACGGGGGCGGTGATAGCGTTTGACCGTAGGACGGACAATCGTGTCCGTCTGGGGAAATCGACGGACAGGATTGTCCGTCCTACGGTAACTCGGCGTGCTGGCGTTTTGTGTGATGCATTTTCACGGGTTTCGATGAGGGTGCGCACAATTCTCCCCCCTGGATTTTGCGCACCCTGGGGGATGATTCAAAGATAGCTTCGGTAGATAGGATTCACCACGGAGGACACAGAGGACATAGAGAAGGACTTCTTTGACAGGATTTACAGGATCAACGGGATTGAAGACATCCAATAAGAATTTCATCCGGTTGATCCTGTGAATCCTGTCTAGAGCAAATTGCTTTTATTCGTTTTTGCAGGGGACGGTGTTGGTGGGAGATTCGGCCTGGCGGCCGACGCTAAACTGGGTTTGTCTTTTGATCTACCGCGGAACGCAATTTGGTAAGTTGCTCTGAACTTGAATGATCTCTCCGTGCCCTCTGTGTCTCTGTGGTTATTCTGATTTTGAGTCGTTCGGTAGTGCGGAGGTCCTGCTTGGCTTGCAGGGCCTGCTTCGTACCATCTGCTGTCCAGAATTCTCCCCCTCGGGTTTAGAACAGTTGCTCTGGCTGTGCCAAGGACGAAGTTGGCGCGCAGCGGGAGCGCGGGGTGGGTGGTGATGGGCATTGGGAGTTGCCTGTGCTTGCGTTGTGCGGGTTGGGGTGTTGCTGGGTTAGTGGGTAGCCCTGGTTCTTGAACCAGGGCGGTGTAGCCGCAGGAAGTTACGGTGACGCATTGCTTCTTGCCGCTGCGCGGCACCGGTTCGAGAACCGGTGCTACCCACTACGGTTGGTGTGTGGTGTTCATGTGTTGTGGTTATCTAGTTGACTCCACCTACCGCAACATCTAGTATTTGGGCGTG
>CAZGMU010000504.1:2485-3290 GCA_964526975.1 uncultured Planctomycetaceae bacterium | reverse complement strand
GACCTGCGCACGCAGTGTGATTTCACCGCGACGCGAAGTGGCAGTCGTCCAATCGCCATCGGCGATATTCAGACTGGCGGCCAATTGCGGATGAATCTCGATACGCGGCTCCGGATATTGCTCGACCAACGGGCCGATACGTCGCGTTTGGGTACCGGAAAGAAATTGACTCACCACGCGTCCCGTCGTCAAGATGATGGGGAACTCTTCGTCAACGACCTCGGCAGGCGCTGCATACTCGACCGCGTTGAATCGCGCCTTGCCATCAGGGAAATAGAACGGCCCTGACCCTTTGGCAACGGGATTGTCAGAGCTTGGCTCGAATAATCGGGGGGTGCCTAAATGGTCTTCAGTAGGACAGGGCCAGCACACGCCGTTTTGTTGTTCGATCTTTTCCCACGTGATACCGGAATAATCAGCAATACCACCTTGGCTAGCGCGTCGTAGCTCCTCAAAAATTCCACGAGGACTCTGAAAAGTGAAGCCGTGTGGTCGCCCAAGCGCTGAGGCTAGATCCTGAATGATCCGCCAGTCTTGTCGCGCGTCGCCGGGAGGATCGACCGCCTTGTTAATCTTGATGACTCGGCCTTCGATCTGGGTGACAGTTCCTTCATCTTCTTCGTGCAGAGAACCTGGCAGTACAATGTCCGCGTAGCGGGCCGTATCATTCAGAAAGAAATCGATGGCCACATAGAACTCAAGCTTTTCGAGCATGCGGGCGATGAAGGCATTATCCGGCAACGAAACCAGAGGGTTGAAGCAGATCGATAGCAGCGCCTTGATTTCTCCGCGATGGATTGCTTCC
>CAZGMU010000504.1:0-2475 GCA_964526975.1 uncultured Planctomycetaceae bacterium | reverse complement strand
TGAAACCATTATCCGGCAATGAAACGAGGGGGTTAAAGCAAATCGACAGCAGTCCACGAATTTCACCACGGTCGATCTTGCGGAACAGTTCGTAGGCATCCACTCCCGGTGGGGGCAGTTCGTCGGGCGAGACATTCCAGACTTTGGCGACGTGCGCCCGGTGTTCGGGGTTAGCTAAATCGCGGGCGCCTGGAAGTTGGTCACACTTTTGCCCATGCTCTCGTCCTCCTTGGCCGTTGGCTTGGCCCGTGATCGTCGCATAGCCACAGTTTTCACGTCCAATGCGTCCTGACGCGAGTACTATGTTGATTGCGCCTAAGACGTTCTGCACACCATGGGTGTGATGTTCAATCCCTCGCGCGTGCATTAAAAAGCTCGTGGCTGCTGTGCCCCACCATTCGGCGGCTTGCCGGATCGAGCGCTCAGCGATGCCGGTGACTTCCGCCGTACGGGCTGGAGTCCACGCTTGCACGGCCGCCGCCACTGAATCAAATCCGACAGTGTGCTGCTCGATGAAGGCATGATCGAGCCAATCGTGTTCGATCATCAAATGCAGGATGCCGTTGAAGAGTGCCACGTCGCGTCCAGGTTTGACGGGCAGGAAAAGATCACAAGTGCGTGCTAGTGGCGTGATGCGCGGATCAACAACGATGATTTTCGCGCCATTCTCTCGGGCCTGCCAAACATAGTTCGTGGTTATCGGTGCACATTCGGCGACATTCGCACCGCTAATCCATACCACGTCAGCACCCACAATATCTGACCACGGATTCGCTGCTCGATCGACGCCGAAGGCTTTCTTATTGGCTGCACCCGCGCTGACCATGCACAAGCGTCCGTTGTAGTCGATAAACGGCGTCTTGAGGCAAACACGGGCAAATTTGCCCATTAAATAGGTCTTCTCTGTCGTTAGGCTAGCGCCGCTAAGCACTCCGATGGCACCGTTGCCGTGTTCCGATTGAATTTGAGCAATAGCCTGCGACGACTTTCGGATCGCCTCCTCATAGGGTAACGCACGAAATCCACCAGATATGCTCGGATCGCGTTGATATGCGCTGATGAGGCGGTCAGGATGTGAGCCCTGCAAGTAGCGTTTGACCCCCTTCGGACAAAGCATTCCCCGATTAAAGGGGAAGTCTTCCCACGGCTCGAAACCAATGACTTCGTTGTCTTTGACCTTCAGCTGTATGCCGCACTGCTGCCCGCAAAAACAACAATGCGTCTTAACGAGCTTATCCGGCTCAACGCCGCGATCGAGGCGTGTTCCTGAGGCGAACGCCAAATGCGGACCGAACTGCTCGATGATCTCAAGTGTGCTTGTGGGTTGTTGAGCCATGTAGTCGTCCGTCAAGTTTCAAGAGGCTGTTTCGCATTCCAGAGTTGTCCCTGCGCTAGCGCGAGGGAGACGCGTCGGCAACGGGGGCAGATCCGCTGATAGTGGTCAGCAGGTCCGTTAGGCATCTCATACCGGTAGCCCAATTGGCGTTCAACTTCGATTAAGTCGTCGACCTGCATTTGCGACGCGTAAGGCTCATGGCATCGGGCACAGTGGGCCTGCTCCCCGCGAGCCCCAGCATCCTTATAGAAAAGAACACCCAGTTGAGCCGGCCGTTGAAACAAGTGGAACAACTTGCCGAAGGGAAGCCACAGTAGCGTGACGATGACCGTCAGTGCGTGCGTAATCGAAAGGAACTCATAAGCGTACCCGCTCATCCATTCGTAACTCACGACGAGCATTAACCCTGTTATGCTCACAGAAAACAACAGAATCAGTGGCAGGAAGTCTTCACCAAATCGCTGTAGCGCGAGTGCGTCGCGTCCCCGCATGCGTCGTCGCATTGCAAGCATTACGCCAGCGATCACCAAAAACGACGCCCACACCAGACCGTGGAAAATCAGAAATCCTAAAAGCGAATGCACGCCAAACGAGAATGTCGGAAAGCCAAATACGTGCGCACGGTACGTATCAAAACCAGTCCCAGAGAACTCGAAGTGGATCCAGCCGAACACAAGTGGAAAAGTGATACTTGCAGCAACTAGGCAGCCCCACATAACGAGCCAATGCGCTGCACCGCGCTCCAGGCCTCGTTTCCAAATAAAGCTGTTCGCGAAGAATACGGAGATTAGACGCTTGATCCAGAGCGCAACATTGCGCGGCCACGACGGCGGGTGAAAAAAAACTTGCCAGCCGCGCTTCCAGTACAATGCCGTCGGCGGTCGTTGCAGCCACATCGTATAGCGATACGTGATGCCAAACGTTGCGAAAAGCGTGGCGAACGTGTAACCGACCAATGCGGCGTCGAAATGAGACAATCGCCGCGATCCCAACAGAATTAGGCTGCCAAGAAGCACGGTAGCCGCGACACCGCTCGCTGCTGCGACGGCGGCATGGTAGTTATCGCGATTCTTGTTAATGCCGCCCATGTTTGTCTGCTTTCCGTCGATCCGAAATCACCGAGAGTTGGGACAGAAGCT
>CAZGMU010000503.1:1126-3295 GCA_964526975.1 uncultured Planctomycetaceae bacterium | reverse complement strand
GACCGCCGCTGCGATATCCGCCCGATCGTTCACAATCGCCAACGTTCCCCTCCCTTTTAGGGAGGGGTTAGGGGAGGGTTCTCTCGTTCGCATCACCAGTAGCCGACCACGTTCGACAAGCTCGCGATCGTCTAAATGCTTGTCGCGAAGCTGAATCATCCCCACGCCCGCGTCAACCAACTCGCCAACGAGCCGCTCGAACTCGGCACTCGAATCGCAGCCTCCGACCAATACGCAGAGTCGAACGCTTTGAAGTCGGTCTCGGCTCGACCGACCTACGTCGATTGCTTTCTCTAGTGTGTAGACTCCGTATCGTAGCGATTCGATGTGTTCTGCGAACTCGCCATCGACCAGCTTGCCGTACTCCTCCAGACTCCTTAGCGACTGCTCGGTCCGCTTCAAGCTGGCCGAGCAGACGTCCCAGGCATCGCCGCGCGAGCCTTCAGAGTCGGTCGAAATCGAGGTGCCCACGTCGGCATGCGTATCGCGGGCCACGTGTCGATCAAGCGTGGGAATCGCTCGTGCAGCGGCAGTCAGATTATGTCGGATCGCCTTTGCCTCTCCTGTCAAAAATGGATCGTCGAGCACGAATCGCACGTAGTCCTCGACTACCCGCAGGCCTTCCCCGGCCCGGTTAAGCGAAGCATCGATGATCCGTATTATGGGGTAATCCACATTATTATTTCTTGAGCGCCGCATAACGTGAATCCGTCGCGACAAGACGGTTGGAACCGATTGTGCTATTGCCGAGGACGTCTCGCCCAAGCCGGTATACTGCCTTTTTTCGCTGGATACTTCCCTGTGTACTCTTGGTTTTTGTCCTCTGCGTAGAAATCATCGACCGGTCTAAATGAATCGTAATCAACTCCCTTGATTTTGGCAGGCCCGTAGTACCAATGCTTTCCGTCTCGCGCCCATCCACCACCTGTTATATTGGGTGGTTCCGCATTATCCATTTCCCACGCAGTCGATGCGCGAACTAGTTCAAAAGTGCCGATGTTCTCCACCTTCATGACAACATTACCGTTGTAGATGTTCGATTTATCACGAGCGTACAGACCGTCCAGAACCTTAAACGTCGTCGGGTCCGCGCCAAGAATCGAATGTCCTAACACATACACATGCTGGGCGTCTTTAGCGTAATCAACTTCGCCATCAAATACCCGAAACGTCGCCGGGTCCGCGCCCGCGATGTTGCGCCCACGATAAGTCACTTTATCAGCGAGAATTTTATACTCTGTCTTCCGCGATTTTTTCCAATCATTCCGGTCCGGAAATAGCCCGGACTTAATTCCGCGGGCCTTTTCGATCTCCTTCAACCGATCCATCGCAGCCGTGAATTCTGCATCTGACACTTGGGCCGGCGCGGCCTTGCTCGGCCCGTCTCCCGGCGCTTCCGGAAGAACATCAAGGGCCTTCAAATTATAGTCCTGCACGATTTTGAACGAGCGGTAGAACTCATCGTCCTGCAAAAGCTGATTGAGTGGCTGAATAGATGCGAGCAGGGGCTCCCGCAAAGTTTTGATCGCTGCCTCACGCGCTGGCCCTCTCAACTCAACTTTGTATTCCCATCCCGGGTCGTAACCAGCGTCGAACACCGGTGTCCACTTCGCCAATCGAGCCGCGATCCGTGAGAACGCCTCGCGATCACGCATCACAACCGGGTTTATCGCGGGCCCCAAGGTCGCTTTTAGAGCCCCCAGTAAAACTGCGGGACTGTCGCCACCGACGCCAACCGGATCAAACACTTCCAAATCAACACCCGCACGAAATTGGCCGGCGTAGAACAGAAATCCTGCATCCTCGGTTCGGCCCTCCTTAAACGCCTTCCCAGCCGCCATAAACAGCGACAAGGAATCGAAGTGGCCCGAGTTCTCAATCGTGACCTGTGCGGCCCGATCGGTCAGATCATCTGCAAAAGCGCCACAATCTGCGAGTAGTGTCAGGCCGAAACCGACCAAGAGCGAAAAAACCGGTACGATGGTTTGGTGAACTGAAGCACGGTTCATATTTGACCGCCTTGAGCGTATATCAGGTCCGAATTGGTCCTCGCGGACCATCGGTGGGCTGTCAAGCGAAAAACACACTCAAACAAGCCCGGTGAGGTGCGACGACAGGAAGCCGATAATACCGGTTGCCCTTACTGCTGGCAGCCCCAATTCCGCCGGA
>CAZGMU010000503.1:0-1116 GCA_964526975.1 uncultured Planctomycetaceae bacterium | reverse complement strand
TACTTGCCTTGAACAGGCCCAATTCCGGGGCTACACTTTGGGGGACCTTGCGGTTGGCGCAGAGGGGTAATTCAGCGTCCAATCGCGATCTCATGCTGTGATGCCAGCAGACCCAATTCCTGGTGAGTGTTCATTGAGCAAATTCTGAGTGGCCAAACAAGGCGACTCGGGCCGAAAACAGTCCCGACGCTCCATTTGACCACGCGCATACAATATAGAGCCGACCGACGGAAACCCGCCCAGCGGTAGCCGCCAGTCGTTTACACCCGGAGAGTGAAATGTACGAACGATTTACCGACCGAGCCAGAAAGGTGATGCAGCTCGCCAACCAGGAGGCGCAGCGCTTCAACCACGAATATATTGGTACCGAGCATGTCCTCTTGGGCCTCATCAAAGAGGGGAGCGGCGTGGCTGCCAACGTTCTGAAAAACCTGGACGTTGACCTTCGTAAGATCCGTCTCGAGGTCGAGAAGCTCGTCCAGAGCGGGCCAGACATGGTCACGATGGGCAAGCTGCCGCAGACGCCGCGTGCCAAGAAAGTCATCGAATACTCGATGGAAGAGGCCCGCAATCTGAACCATAACTACGTCGGCACCGAGCATATCCTGCTTGGTCTTCTACGTGAGCAAGAGGGCGTGGCCGCTCAGGTGCTCATGAACCTTGGCCTCAAGCTGGAGGAAGTCCGCGAAGAAGTCCTCAACCTGTTGGGTCACGGGATCGAAGGCGGCGAAGGCAGCAGCGAACGAGGCGGCCGTGGCGGCGTCGGCGAGGAAAGTGGCGAAGGCCGCAAGAGCCGCAGCAAGACGCCCGCTCTCGACAGCTTCGGCCGCGACCTCACCGAGCTTGCTCGCCAGAAGAAGCTCGACCCGGTCATTGGCCGCGAGAATGAGATCGAACGGGCCATCCAAATCCTCAGCCGCCGCACCAAGAATAACCCAGTGCTGCTCGGCGAAGCGGGCGTCGGCAAGACAGCCATCGTCGAGGGCTTTGCCCAACGCGTCGTCGAAGGCGACGTGCCGGAGTTGCTTTTGGATCGCCGCATCGTCGTGCTAGACCTCGCCATGATGGTCGCCGGCACCAAGTACCGCGGTCAATTCGAAGAACGCATCAAGGCGG
>CAZGMU010000502.1:2762-3302 GCA_964526975.1 uncultured Planctomycetaceae bacterium | reverse complement strand
TTTAGCCTTCTAAATGCACGGATCGTACTTGCCGTTTTGCGAGGAACTCTCTTGCTGAAACGGTTTGAGTACCCAAGCAATCTCAATCGCATCCAGGTCAACCCTCCATCCGGCGGAAGCACTATCTCCGGCTTGACGTTTCCATGTACTGGCAAAGCCCTGCACGACTGGGCAGAGCAACGAGAGGCCAAACTCTGCTCAAGCCTGGATAGTTTCGGCCCACTAAACGTGGATTCTCTACCCGGTGATGAATCACTTTTGTCGATGGCAGCCCCGTGGCCGATCGCGTCATCTTGATGATGGATGACATTCACAATCTCACCAGCCATCAGCGCACACTCCTGATCAAGACGGTTATCGAGGCCCGTAGCCCAGTCGGTGTCTGGATCGCGGAGAGGTTTGAGGCGCTAAGTACACATGAAATGCTCTCTTCAGGCGCTCACCAGGGGCGCGACTATGAGCACGCAACTGCGATCGAATCATACTGGCGTGGCAAGCCTGATCGGTTTGAAAAACTCGCAATGAAAGTTGCGGATCGAC
>CAZGMU010000502.1:0-2752 GCA_964526975.1 uncultured Planctomycetaceae bacterium | reverse complement strand
TCAAGGCGTGCTTGCAGGATGCCCTTGATTTGCCGGAGTGGGATGACACGTTCCTGAAGATCATCAAAGATGTGTCAGGCCGGATTCGCCAACGTGTCGGAACGCAACCACGTTTTCAAGAGTGGATTGCCGTGCGGGAAAAGGACGAGGGAACGCTGAGAGAACGCGCCATCACATGGCGGTCTCTTGAAATCCTGATCGAGAGAGAACTCGGAAAGAAACAGAAGACATTTTTTGAAGAAGAGTCGTTAGACGAGGAAGACCTCAACAATCGCGACGATTCTTCCGTGAACAATGCGGCAGAGCTCTTTCTCGCCAAAGAGTTTGGCCTGCCCTACTTCTACGGACCAGAACGCATTGCACGACTGGCATCCCTCAACATTCAGCAGTTTCTCGGCTTGGCAGGTGACGTGTTTGAAGAGTCTTCGGCAGCGCTTCTGCTTGGCAAGCCGACCGAATTACCGCCAAGCCGCCAACACGCCTTGATGAAGAAGGCAGCCAAAGCAGTATGGGAAGACATTCCGCATCGCGTGCGACACGGGCGTGATCTGAGGAGGTTGCTCGAGAACATCGGCAGGTTCTCCCATTGGTACACTTACAGGCCAACTGCGCCGAATGATCCGGGGGTGTCGGGAACAGCAATTCGCATGTCCGAGCGGGCGTTGCTCTTGGATGACCAGTATCGAAAAAACAGGCCGGAAATCTCCCAGTTTGCCGACCTGCTCGCCTCTGCGCTTGCACACAACCTGCTTGTCGCTCAACTCGACTACAACTGCAAGAAAGAAAAATGGATGGTGCTGAATTTGAACCGACTGCTATGCGTGCATTTCGATCTTCCACTTAACTATGGACTCTACAAGGAGCGGCCATTGGCGACTCTGTGCCAGTGGATGAGCAAGCGATTTGTGGTGCCGACAAATGAGGACGCCCTCCTATGACGCAAGCGACGACAAGTGTTCCTCCGCCAAGATGGCGCGACTACCTGATGGTGCGCGACGATTCGTTCGCGCAATTCTGGGGGGCGCATCTGGAAGAACGAAGCAGGTCACTCTTGTTCGTGTGCGGAAAGGGCTTCGATCCACGGGCGTGTATCACCCTTCGTGTCATTGCGGAGCTAGCAAATGAAGCCCTGAAGGAAACGGTGGTCCTTGAATACGTTGAAGGAGGGGGTTCGGTCGACCATTCTCTCGGCGCTAAGGTAACGAAGAATTGGCAAGAAATCGAAGGCCTTATCTCAGGCAAAGGCATCTGCACTTTACATAGACTTGAATTTAGGACGGCGGATGGCCACCGAGTCGGCGCGCGTAACGCCGCAAATGTCTTCTCAGATGAAGCGAAGATGGCCGCGTTCTCTGATGTTGTTATTGACATCAGTGCTATGCCACGCAGCGTCTATTTTCCTCTTGTTTCCCGGGTGTTGTTCTTCCATGACCAGCTGAAGTCGAAGAATCAGAACGCGCCCAACATCCATGTGGTCGTTGCGGAGGATCCCATTCTCGACTTTCAAATCCAAGAAGAAGGGGTCGATGAAACCGCTTCCTTTCTTCATTCGTTTGAAGGGGACTTTAACCGTGAGGCGACGGGCGAGCAGCCCAAGGTCTGGATTCCGGTGCTCGGCGAAGGTAGAACTACGCAATTCGACAGAATCTACGACCTTGTGAAGCCGGATGAAGTATGCCCCGTGCTCCCATCGCCTTCGCGCAATCCGCGTCGCGGCGATGATATTGTTATGGAGTACCGTGATCTTCTGTTCGACCAGTTGCAACTCGATCCGAGAAACATCATTTACGCGTCTGAATTCAACCCGTTTGAGGTGTACCGGCAGATTCGGAAAGCTGCGATTCAGTACCACGAAGTTCTGGGACTGATTGGTGGATGCAAAATCGCCTTGTCTGCGCTATGCAGCAAGCTCATGTCGCTTGGCGTACTCTTGGTGGGATACGAATTGAAGGCAGCGAACAGCCTTCGAATCGGCATCGCGCACATTGACTGCCAATCGTACAATATGCCGGATTCGGTCGTCCCGAATCCGCAGCCGGTTGGTTTGTGGCTAGCGGGAGAGTGTTATGGACAACACTAGACAAAAACTGGTGCCATTAAGGGGAAAAGCTAAGGGGGCCGTGATCGGTACGGGCCTCGTCGCCCTTGATGTCGTCATTCCCAGTGGGTTGGAGGACGATCCGCAGCTTCGTGGCGGAGGAACCTGTGGCAATGTGCTCACGGCCTTGTCATATCTTGGCTGGCAATCCTATCCGATTGCCCGGCTAAGTGACGACGGTGCGTCAAGGCACGTAGCAGCCGACCTGAAACAATGGGGCGTAAACCTTGACCACGTGTCCTTCGATGAAGAAGGAAGCACGCCCGTTATCGTACAGCGCATTCGGAATAAGGATGGCGTCCCCACCCATTCGTTTTCGCGCAAGTGCCCTTGCTGTGGGGCGATCATGCCGTGGTACAAGGCAATTCGAGTTGTTGACGTTGAATCGTTGGCGCCGAAACTTCCGAAGTATGTGACGTTCTTTTTTGACCGCACATCGAGAGGGGCGATTACCCTCGCCGAGAAGGCCCGGGAAGACGGTGCACTTGTATTCTTCGAGCCGTCAACATCGAGCGAGCCTGGGCTTCTCGATGAAGCCTTGCGGCTCGCGCACATCGTGAAGTTGTCAGCGGATCGCATCTCAGGAAACGAAGCCGTCTTGGCATCCCCTCATCCGAAGCTGATTATCGAGACTCACGGAAGTGCTGGACTGCG
>CAZGMU010000501.1:0-3314 GCA_964526975.1 uncultured Planctomycetaceae bacterium | reverse complement strand
AGGAGGAAGGCGCTGGCGAAGATCGTGAGCGCGTAGACGAGGGCGAGGCCGCGGTTTGCGGAATTCGCAACAGAGCTTCCATTTTGAGCAGCCATGCAAATCTGCCGCTGCGAGGCGGCCTCCCATTCCAGCAGGAAGCTTGCAGTTTAGTGGAATCGGAAAAACGAGGCGACAGCAGTGCTGCACGGGGCGCGCGAAGGCCCCGAAGTGACGGAAATCTTCGATAGCGGGCGTTCGTAGCGTGCGGGGTTACCGCTCTTGATTGACCGCGTACCAGCCGATAGCGCCGACCGCAGCGAGAACGAGGCCGGTCCATCTCAAAATCGATGCGACGGTTTGGGGGCGCTCGGTCGCGGATTCAAAATCGGTTTTGAGCTGTTCAAACTCTTTTAAAAGGCTGTCGCTTTCGGCCTTGAGGGTCCCGATATCTGGTCCGCTATGGAAGTTTTTGGGGCTGTTGATCATGAAGCTCAAATTATTGAGGCGGGCCTTCACCTCGGACATACGCTGAGCCTTTTCCTGAGTCCAGGACTGCGTGGGAGGAAACAGCCTCGCCCACAGTGCGCTAATAATGAAGAGCGCCAAGCCCAACCCAATCGTACCGATAACAATCGTGGATTTCATTCAATTCGCTTGGGGGGCTTAGGGAAGTTCGCCTTCGGCAAGTCCTTGTGCGTCGTTAATACTCACCATTCGTGCCATCAAGTGCTGATCGATATCGTTAGAAAGCCAGATACCGCTGCCATCGACGTTTGCCGCGTTGACCCCTCCCACATGAAGGCTGCGCGGGGCAACACCTTGTCGCGTGGCGGTTTGGAGAAAGCAGGGCATTCCTTCGGTGTCTGCCAAAGAATCGTCGGGGCACTCTTTAATCCAATCATCATTGAGCCATCCGGCGGATGTGTTTGGCGGGAGTCCCGGAGTCGGCGGGGTTGGATAAACATAGGGATTGTAAGAAGTGTTTCGCTTGGCCGTCGTAGGTTGGCTGGCAGCTAATGGATGCGCTTTGCTATGCATATCAAATGCTAGAAGATTGCCGCCGCAAAATCCTGACACCCATGTGCCGCGTGGATCGGACTCGTTGTCCCGGGTACGGACTTCGGAGATCATCAATGTTTTGCTGGTGCCATCGGTGATGCGACCCAACGGTTGTATTTCGTTGATGAAGGCCCCTGGAAAGACTCGCATAGAAATGAGGTGTTCCGGAGTCGCGTAGGCCGCATAATTTCCTTTTGCCAATCGGCGATTGAAGGTGAAACCGCCATTTGGCGAAGTGTAAAAACGGCCCCGCGCCAAATCCGTCGGGCACATTAAGACTTGAGGTTGGTTTTGCTCGGGGAGCGTAGTCGTATTCTGTTCGTAAAATCTCTTGGTCAAATCGAACTGATCGTACAATGCTTGCTCTTCCAGTTGCGGTAGAATCTGCACAATCCAACTTACGCGCTGCTCGATGGCAGCTATGCTCAGGACTTCGCTGCCGGGCGCCGGCTGGGCTGTTGTCGCCGGGGGCAAACCTTTGCGTGATTGCTCGAAGACCAGCGCGGCCAGGGCCAAATTCTTGACGTTGTTCTGGCAACTGATGCGCCGAGCGGCCTCGCGGGCGGCTTGTATTGCGGGAAGCAAGAGAGCGACCAGGATGCCAATAATGGCAATTACCACGAGTAGTTCGACGAGCGTGAACCCGCGTTTGCGATCCGCGAGGCGTGCGGATCGCCTAAGAGAAAAGTACATCGCTGGAGATCCCTGGATTCGAACGTGCGCCTGACAGCATGTGCGATACCAGCGTCGATTGTATCGGAAGAGGCTAATATGAAAAGCGCATTTCACGATGAAAAATCTCCGCATAGCGCAAAAGCTGTTGCCGATAAGGATGCCATCGATCGCGGTTTGTGCGAGGGCTGCAGACGTTTGATAGAGCCGGGTCCGGGACTTCCGGTGAGCGTGGCTCACCGGCTATTGAGATTGTGTATTACTATTTGACATCGTCGACTCGATTATGTTTTCTCCCGTTTCGGTTAATCTTTCACGTCGATGCGCAAAAGTGACTTTGAGTCTCGAAGATTCATTGATTACCGTGCGGCGCATGGCTAGATTGATGGCGTTTGGCCAGCATGGCGGGCGTAGTCTGGCCGGGAGTATCACACTTTGGGAAGCACCAATGATGAGAGCCATCCAAAGGATTTCGAGTGGAGCATTTGGGGCAGTTGTAGTTGTGTTATGCGTCGTTTCGAGCGCTTGGAGCCAGGTTGTGATCAACGAGCTGGTGAAAGAAGAGCGAACGGCTGGAGCGGGCGCTGTCTCTCCAGACACGCGCGAGTTCATCGAGCTTTACAACGCGGGCGCTTCGGCTGTCGACATTAGCGGCTGGTCGATCGTTCGTTGGGACTATGCGGCGGATGGCCCAGGCGCGGCAAACATCACCTTGCCGAGCGGATCGAGCATTGCGCCGGGAGGTTATTTCGTGATTGGCGGGTCGTCGGCCACGTTGGCGGCTGTACGCAATTATCAGCCTGGCGCCGGGACCGATTTGTTTCCTGACGTCGCGGCCTACGCTTTGGAACTTCGAGACACGTCTAACGCGATGATCGACGCCGTTGCTTACGACTTGTGGCAAGCAACGATTTTTCCGCCAACCGCCGAGCAGGCCACGGAGATTGGAAGCGGCTTTTTCGGGCAACTGCAATCGTTCAATCATGCAGAACCTGGTCCAATCCCGCGTGTATCCTGGAGCCGTTATCGGGACGGGGTAGATACCAACAGCAATGGCAGGGATTTTGGCATCATACCGCAAACGCCTGGCGCGTCGAACAACCTGCCGCTGGTCGCGAGCCACGTCGTTCCCAATGTGGACGCCATGGCGGACGGCGCTACCGTTTCCACAGATTACTACGCGTCATTTGTTCTCCCGCGAGTCATTACGCCAGGCGTAGTGTCTGCCGCCAACCCGCGTGCCATTCCCGCCTCGCCGCAGGGTGGCAAAGCCATCGTAGCGTGGGACAACACGGGCGGTGGAAACGTGTCGTACTCGAAGAACCTGGTAAACAGTTTTGACTTGTGGGCGTACTTCGACACCACGCCGTTGGGCATTGCCGCGACCACGAATGATGAGGAATGGGAAACCGTTAGTTACGGCATTGGTTCGGCGGACGGCCTCTACGGCTCACCAGATCCGAGCGGCGGAATCTACACTGACGGTTACAAGACGTCAAACGCATCGACGGGTATCGGCTGGGTTTATCAACAGTATGAGAATGGCGAGGTGGAAGGTACGGGACCTAGCTTCAACAAACTTATGCTGGTCGACTTTGGCGATG
>CAZGMU010000500.1:1537-3317 GCA_964526975.1 uncultured Planctomycetaceae bacterium | reverse complement strand
CGCGACCGGATTGTCACTTCCCGGGTAACGTCGGCCGTACGTTTCTGGATTCCGACCCGGCGCAATTCCCTCAGCCCGTGCAAGCGCCGAAGGGCGCGCCGAATGTCGTGCTGATCCTGCTCGATGACGCGGGATTCGGCCAGTTCAGCACGTTCGGCGGAGGCGTGCCGTCGCCGACGATGGACAGGCTCGCCGCCGAAGGCTTGCGATACAACCGCTTCCACACCACGGCGCTCTGCAGTCCGACCAGAGCCGCGCTCATCACCGGTCGCAATCATCACTCGGTTGCCTTTGCCAGTATCGCGGAGGCGGCCACCGGGTACGACGGCTATACCGCGGTGCTGCCCCGGAGCGCCGGCACCATCGGCGAAGTCCTCAGACAGAACGGGTACATGACCGCCTGGATCGGGAAGAACTACAATACGCCGACGTGGGAGACCAGTGCCGCGGGCCCATTCGACCGCTGGGCCAACAGTCTCGGCTTCGACTATTTCTACGGGTTCAACGCCGGAGACATGAATCACTGGAATCCGGTCCTATACGAAAACCGGAACCTCGTGCCAGCCTCGAAGGATCCGAGTTATCATCTGACGCCCGACATTGCCGACCATGCCATCGCCTGGGTCCGTAAAGTCAAAGCCATCTCACCGGACCGGCCGTTTTTTCTGTACGTCGCACCGGGCGCCACGCATTCCCCGCATCAGGCCCCGAAAGAATGGATCGACAGGTTCAAAGGCAAGTTCGACATGGGGTGGGACAAGTACCGCGAAGAGACCTTCGCGCGGCAGAAGCAGTTAGGGGTTGTTCCATCCAGCGCGAAGCTGACGGTGCGTTCGCAGGGCTTGCCGGCCTGGGATTCGCTCAACGCGGATCAAAAGCGGCTGTACGCCCGCATGATGGAAATATTTGCAGCCTACGGCGCCCATGTCGACCATCACATGGGTCGTGTCGTCGAGGCGGTGAAGCTACTGCCGGGCGCGGAGAACACGGTGTTCATCTATATCGCCGGGGACAACGGCTCCAGCGCGGAAGGAGGCATCGAAGGATCCGTCAACGAGAACTTGTTCTTCAACGGTTTTCCGGAGAAGTGGGAAAACAATTTGAACGTCATT
Source organism: uncultured Planctomycetaceae bacterium (assembly GCA_964526975.1). GTDB lineage: Bacteria > Planctomycetota > Planctomycetia > Pirellulales > Lacipirellulaceae > JABDGM01. Next base: position 2,205 of record CAZGMU010000500.1, on the reverse strand, counting down.
GACGAGCTGGGCGGGCCGAAACACTTCAATCATTTTCCTTCCGCCTGGGCCCATGCGATGGACACACCCTTCCAGTGGACCAAGCAGGTGGCCAGCCACTTTGGCGGCACGCGCAACCCGATGATCGTGTCCTGGCCGGCGAAGATCAAAGACCGTGGAGGTCTGCGCGAACAGTTCATCCATACCATCGACATCGTGCCGACCCTGTACGAGGTGATCGGCGTCACTCCTCCCATGATCCTCAACGGCGCCGAGCAGAAGCCGATCGAAGGCGTCAGCTTCGCAGACACTTTCAACGACGCCAAGGCCAAAAGTCGGCGGACCACACAATATTTCGAGCTGGGATCCAACCGAGGCATCTATCACAACGGCTGGATGGCATCGGCCATGTCGTTCGCACCCTGGCAGCCGAACCGCACCGGCTTCGATCCGGACAAGCAAAAGTGGGAGCTGTACAACGTCGACCAGGACTTCTCGCAGGCCGACGATCTGGCCGCAGCGAATCCGCAGAAACTTCGCGAGCTGCAAGATCTCTGGTGGGTCGAAGCGGCCAAGCATAATGTCCTGCCGTTGGATTGGCGTGCGGTCGAACGACTCAACGCGGACCTGATGGGCCGGCCGGATCTCGCCGGACAGCGAAACCTCCCCGAACCAGACCGCATCAAGCG
>CAZGMU010000500.1:0-1527 GCA_964526975.1 uncultured Planctomycetaceae bacterium | reverse complement strand
TCACGTACTACCCGGGGCAGGTCGGACTTCCCAACGATGCCGCCCCGCGCATTCTGAACAAGTCGTGGACGTTGACGGCTGACATCGAAGTGTCCGAAGCCGGCGCCGAAGGGATGATTGTCACGCACGGCGGGCTGGTCGGCGGCTACGGCCGTACGTCCGCGAGGGGAAGCCCGTCTTCGTGTACAACTACCTCGGGCTCGAGCGTCCCATGCTCATGGGTAAGGACCCGCTTCCCAAGGGCAACGTAAAGTTGGTCGTCGAGTTTCAGTACGAAGGCAAGGAAGGTGAGCGGGGTAAGCCGGCCAAGGTAACCCTGTCCGCCAATGGCGCCAAGGTAGCAGAGAGGCGGCTGGAGCGGACCATTCCGCTCCAGATCTCCCTGGGAGAGGGATTGGACATCGGAATGGACGTCGGCTCAGCCGTGGATTTCTCCTACAAACTGCCATTCTCATTCACCGGGAAGATCGAGAAGGTGACGGTGGAGCTGAAATAGCCGCGGAAAAGGGAAGTATGAACGCCGAGCCTTCCCTCGGCAACCGGTTATTCAGCCTGCACGACTCTGAGCAGTCACTGGGTCGCTGGCACTGAATCGAGCATCACTTCAAGGGAGAATGTTCTGTACCCAATGCTGCACAGTACGCGTAAATCATTTCGCCTGTCGGATCGAGCGGCTACTGCGTTGGGATAGGTGTTCCTGCTCATTGGACTAGGATCCCGCCTTTTCTTCTGACCGCCACAGGCCTTTTTCTCTCTCGCATCGAGCCATCGCTGGTCAGCATGATGTACGCGTTCTTGGGAGAAATGGGATTCGGTACCGTGGAGTGGCGCTGATGTGGACATCCGCTGGCAACCCGCCGGCCGAGCGGTTCTGGTCGGTCACGGTCTACGGCAGCCGTACGCGCAGCATGATTGACACGGACCAGCAGGTGGCCGGTCTCTCATCCTACTCAAACCTCAAGAAGAACTCGGATGGTTCGATCGACCTCTATTTCGGACCGACCGCACCAAAGGGATTGGAAAGCAATTGGATCAAGACGATTCCCGGCCAAGGTTTCTTCGCCATGTTCCGGCTCTACAACCCGCTGGCGCCGGTCTACGATGGGACATGGAAGCTGGCTGACCTTGAGAAAGTGAAGTGACCCAACCACAAACACGAATTCACATCATTTTCATGGCTCCGATACTCGCGTTTAGCTCGCTTCCGGCTCTCGCCAGCCTGCTATTCAGCCAGTCGCTCACACTCAGGCTCTGTCATGCAGCTATCGTCCGTACACAACGGTCCGGCCATGTGCCGCGGGACGGCTTGAGCATACGGACGTTACGGTGGGCGGGCAGATTGCGCCGTGCAAGAGTCCCCTGTCACTTTTAACAGTTTCCCGGGATCCCTCAGGCGTGGTACGCCAAACGAAGATGGGGCGGTGAGTCTCGCAGTGAGGCAAGAGAACATGGGAAAGAGTATTTAGTGTTCGTGTGCGGAGAAAGGAACAGGACATGTCTACTTCGAGAGGACTGACACTGTGGAAA